>JAAZNL010000060.1 GCA_012798315.1 candidate division WWE3 bacterium
AGCCATGCCCCTGGCGGGACAACTGGTACACTAGCGGTTCGTTCATTCCGGTCCTCTCGTACTAGGAACGAATCCCATCAATCTCTAAGCGCTCGTTGTGGAAAGAGACCGTACTGTCTCACGACGTACTGAACCCATCTAACGCGCCACTTTAACCGGCGAACAGCCGGACCCTTGGAACCTGCTCCAGCTCCAGGATGTGACGAGACGACATCGAGGTGCCAAACCTTGCCGCCGCTGTGGACGCTCGGGCAAGATCAGCCTGTTATCCCCGGGGTAACTTTTATCCGTTAAGTTCCAGGTCTACCATAAGACCATGGAAGATCACTAAGACCTACTTTCGTATCTGCTCGACTTGTATGTCTAGCAGTCAAGCTCCCATATACCTTTACGCTTATGTCACGATTTCCATCCGTGACAAGGGAACCTTTGTGCTCCCGCGTTACCTTTTAGCGGGAATCCGCCCCAGATAAACTGCCCACCAAGCATTGTCCCTTCGCCGGATTACGGCGAATAGTAAGGCTCACAGAATCAACAGAGAGGTGTTTCATTGACGCTTCCATAATAAAATGGAAACTCCCTCCTACACTACACAGTTAATACCGCTTGCCAATGCCAAGCTACAGTAAAGCTCCACGGGGTCTTTTTGTCCAACAACGAGTAACCGGCATCTTCACCGGTAGTTCTATTTCACCGAGCTTACGGCTAAGAGAGTGCTCAAGTCGTTATGCCTTTCGTGCGGGTCGGAACTTACCCGACAAGGGATTACGCTACCATAGAACAGTTATAGTTACTGCTGCCGTTCACCCGGGCTTAAACCGAGAGCTCATACCGTATAAATACGGCAATCACCCCCAGTCTTGACCTACGGGCACTGGGCAGGCATCGACCCCTATACGTCCCATTACTGGTTTAGCAGAGATCTATGTTTTTGGTAAACAGTCGCTTGAACCATTTTTGTGCCCCCTACCTACGGCGTAAGCCTGCAGTAGGGCATCCTTTTCCCTAAGTTACGGATGTAATTTGCCTAGTTCCTCGGCCGTAATTTACTCGTTCGCCTTGGTATACTCTACCCGTCCACCTGTGTTGGTTTGCGGTACGAATGTTACTTAACCTCCCTAGAGGATTTTCTTGGAAGCTTGCGTGACGTTAGATCAACCGCCTTGCGGCAGCTTTTCCCCCAGCTTAACGTAACGCCTGTGCGGATTTTCCTACACAAACTGTTTCGCCTTCGGGACCCAAATCCTTAATGGGCCTAACTCATCAAACTCCGTCCCCCCTTTGGTAAAAACGGTTAAATAACAGTGCAGGAATATTAACCTGCTATCCATCGGTTACGCCCTTCGGCCTCACCTTAGGATCGACTGACCCTCCGTCGACTGACGTTGCGGAGGAACCCTTAGACATTCGGCGTGGGTGGTTTTCACACCCATCTCGTTACTCAAGCCAGCATTCTCACTTGATGCCGCTCCAGAAGCCCTCACAGGTCTTCCTTCACAGCCAAGATCAACCACTTAAGGTTGACGACATCAAAGCTCCTCTACCACCACTTATGCATAAATGCAAAAGCGGTCCACGGCGTCGGTTTTTTGCTTTAGCCCCGTTAGATCGTTGGCGCAATTCCGTTTAACTAGTGAGCTGTTACGCTTTCTTTAAAGGGTGGCTGCTTCTAAGCCAACCTCCTAGCTGTCTTAACGGAATCACTTCCTTGCCCACTTAGCAAAAATTAGGGACCTTAGCCGGTGGTCTGGGTTGTTTCCCTCTTGTGCCATGAGATTTCCCCACAGCACTGACTCCCTGTGTAAATAATCGCGCATTCGGAGTTTGGTAAGAGTGCGTACCCTTGCGGGCCGCATCCCTTTTCAGTATCTCTACCTCGCGATCATCATAAACAGAGGCTATACCTAAATATATTTCGAGGAGAACCAGCTATCGCCATGTTCGATTGGCGTATCTCCCCTAACCACAGGTCATCCGAGCGCTTTTCCACGCACAACGGTTCGGTCCTCCATCTCGTTTTCACGAGACTTCAACCTGCCCATGGTTAGCTCACATGGCTTCGGGTCTATTACTACGCACTTGTCGCCCTATTAAGACTTGGTTTCCCTTCGCCTCTACCACTGAGTGGTTTAAGCTTGCGCATAGTAATAACTCGCTGGCTCATTCTTCAATAGGCACGGCATTACCCCCGCATACTCTAAAAGAGTAGCGTGACGGGCTTTGCCAGCTTGTATGCATACGGTTTCAGGATCTATTTCACTCCCCTAACAGGGGTTCTTTTCACCTTTCCCTCACGGTACTAGTTCACTATCGGTGTTTTTGTGTATTTAGTCTTTGCAGATGGACCTGCTAACTTCACACAGGGTTTCACGTGCCCCGTGCTACTCTGGATAAACCTAAGAAGATTTCTCGTTTCGGATACAGGGCCATTACCTTCTATGGCGCGACTTTCCAGACGGCTTCTCCTACGAAAAAATTTTGTAACTTCTTTACGACTTGATACGTGTGTAGGTTTTCCTCACCCCCTCATTCAAATCGAAAATATGGAGCGTTAGCGCCATATTTTCCAACTTGAACTTAGGTTTGGACTAATTCCCTTTCGCTCGCCGCTACTTAGGAAATACCTATTGGTCTCTTTTCCTCCAGCTACTAAGTTGTTTCAGTTCGCTGGGTTACTTCCACATCACCTATCTTTCGCCTTGCGGCAAACCTTCAGTGAAGGGTGATCTCGCATTACTACGGATCGGGTTTCCCCATTCGGAAATCCCCGGGTGATAGCGCTTCGTGGCAGCTCCCCGAGGCTTAAGGCAGCCTAGCACCTCCTTCATCATCACAAAAACCCAAGGCATCCACCATATGCATTATTATCTTTTACTATCGACATCTTGCGATGCCGCGGACGACATAAATGTCGTCACCGAATTTGTCTATTGGATAGAGTTACCAATGTGATGTCTTTCGACATCTGCTAATCTTATTCAGATTAGCCAGAAATATTCCACATTGGACTATCATGTTATTTTCATCTATCTATTCAGTTTTCAATGTTCCTTGCGGCTGAACCTGCGTTAACAGTATTTTGGTGGACCCGACGGGAGTCGAACCCGTGACCTCCGCAATGCAAATGCGGCGCTCTAGCCAACTAAGCTACGGGCCCGAGTCGAGTACAACCACTTATCAAAAAGTATCAACAATATATTCAAATGTTTAAAAACTGTGTAATTATCCAGAGCTTCAATTTGCAGTAAACTGCAAGGCTTTTAAAGCCAAAACGCTGCCTAAAAAGGCGCGTGGAAGTTGAATAAATCCATTCCGCAAAGAGAAATTTACCATTGCGCTATCGCATTGTCAACACAAAACTTTACCGGCGTTATAGCTCTATATTCAGGTTTTCTATAAAAGCCTTGGACACTTTTTCGGGGTCGTGGCGAATTAAACTACGTCTTATTCGGTCAGCAATGGATTGCTCGTATTTACTTTCGCTCAGTAAATCGGCTCTAATAATGCGGTTTTTATCGTGAGTTGACTGGTTTAAATCATCCTCAATAAGGTCGACGTTGCTGGACTTTTTATACCATTCGATCAGGTCCGTAGGCGGGTTCTGATTATTAACAAAAATGTAATCCATCATACATCCGGCATATCTTTCCATTTCGTTAACAAAATCGCTGGCTTTAAATCCGTCAGTTTGCCCTAATTTTGTCATGAGGTTTACAAAAAACACTTTCTTAGCTTTAGATGCCTTTAACGCATCTACTATTCCCGGTATTAACAAATTAGGAAATATACTTGTATACAAATCTCCTGGACCGAACACTATGTAATCTGCTTTTAAAATAGATTTAATAGCTTTTGGATTTGGAACTGCTTCCGGCAACGTGTACATGTAAAGGATTTTAGGGCGTGAAGTCAGAGATTCATCGATCAACGTTTCACCTTCCAATAACGAACCATCAGCGTATTTTGCGCATAATGTGCATTTGGAAGAGGTTACGGGGATTACGTTTCCTTTTATTTTTAAAAGTTTCGCCGCATGAACTATAGATTCTTCAGCCGAGCCTGTGATTTTTTCGAGGGCGGACAAAAAAATATTACCAAAGTTATGACCACCCAAATCTCCTGTATCAAAGCGATAAGTAAATAAACTACGCCATATGTCTTCTGAGTCGGAAAGCGCTATTAACGCCTGTCTCATATCCCCCGGGGGTAATACACCTAGTTGATCTCGTAACCTTCCGGTAGATCCGCCGGAATCCATCATAGAAACTACAGCCTGTAATGTTACTGGATATTTTTTTAAACCGGATAAAACTACAAAAGTACCTGAACCGCCGCCTATGGTAACGATCTTAGGTTTTTTCATATGAAACGATTATACTACTTCGGTTTTACCTGCTTTCGTTAATGGTTCTGTCTGCAGGATTATAATAAAAGTTTTTGGTTCCGGAAAATACTTGCTGGCCGCTGTTATATTCGCTGTTTGTAAATGTTAAAACATCGCCTTCTTTTTTAACATAATCGTACACTTCTATATAGTTAGACGGGAGCAAAAAAGCCTCGCTGTTATAACCGAAAGACGACGAACTCCCACGGAAAACTACCAACAAGTCTATATTACGTTTGTCGGTTACCAATCGTACCTTGTGTAACGATTCCAAAGCACCATCAAAAGTGTAATTTTCAACCTGTAAATCCCGGATTATCTCATCCTGCGAAATAGAAAATGCGGCCGGGACGCCGTCGCTTTTGGCGAGAGTGTCGTTATTGCACTTTTCTTGGTTGTCTAAAATAGTACAAACGCTAAGATAGTACTTGTACATAGGATCGGAAATGGCGCCGGCTGGCTGCGCGTTTTGATCATAAATGATTGTGTAGTTATACCCAAGATTATCTTTTGAATACTGTCTAGAATTATTAGCAAAAAACATTTTTGATAAGTCTGACTTACGTACGTCAACTAAAAACTGAACGTTGGCGGACAAGTCAGCTAATTCTGCATCCATGCGGGCTTCTTTTATTGGCCTCCCTGTAATATAGCCAGCCAAAGAAATTATTTCGTTACTAAAAAACTTGGTAGATAAAGAGAAAAACAGCATCCCGGCAAGCGTTACAGCGATTGTAAAAAGAAACGTCACCCAAATGAATGCAAGAGCATTTGCTATGTTCGCAACGTATGTAGAATTTAATCTAGACCAATTTATAAACCTGGAAATAATTTTGTTTAGAAAAGTGTCGTTACGAACTGAAAAAAAAGCCTGTTTTATCATATAAACCACAAAAGCGACATAAGTAGCTACAGCAACAAAAACAAAATTTAAAAAGATATGATCAAAGAAAAAGTCCGAATTTACAGCGTAAAGACCAATAAAAAACACAGGCAGAGAAAAAAACATTATGGCAAAAAACTTATACATATCTAAATTATAAGCACATTTTAAAGGGAGTTAAATAGTGTGATAGACTATCCCGTTTTTTACGTGTTAAAATGCCTATGCTGTTTCGGGCGAATAGCTCAGTTGGTTAGAGCGCGTATCTGATAAGTACGAGGTCCCAGGTTCGATCCCTGGTTCGCCCACCAAGCAATTGATATAAACGGCAATGGTAAACTATTGCGTGGAAACTGTAACCATATTCCCAACCTGTTTCTCAATAATTCTGCCAATTTCCTTTGATTGTCCCGAGTAAATTACCAGAACATTTTCTTTTATATAAA
>JAAZNL010000061.1 GCA_012798315.1 candidate division WWE3 bacterium
CACTTGAATGCATAGACAGGATATTCCCGGAGGGCCGACCAGGAATTTTTTGCAACGCGTTCGTTCCGGTCTGCCAGGGCTTCGTATCTTCGGAACAGCACATAGGCCCGGTCTTCGTATGAATACCTCCCTGTGGCATTAAAATTCTGCTTCATAATCCTGAACTGCTCCGGGATTTCTCTTTCGCTTGCCTGCTTCTGCGACAGAATCATTGATGGGAGCCGGTTGGCATGCCAGTCAAGGTAGATTCTTCCCGGCAGGCGCATACCGCTGATTTTCAGGGTGCGGATGGCTACCGGAGTTTCATAGGGCGTCAGGTCGATGATGTCGCGTATTACAGTATCGGAAAGATCCACCACGCCGGCTTCCTCCATGCGCAGGTTAACGGTTGGCGGCTATGCGCCGTATTAGTGGCGTATAGCCGTTGTTGTGCGGTGGGCAGAGCGCCTATTTAGTAATTTTATTCTTCATTTCTAACCTCACCCTTTTCCTTCCGACGGATCGCACGGATGAGCTTAAGTGATCTCTGGCATAACCAATATTAAATGAGCATATATCAAGAACTCCCAGCATTTGTCAAATCTCTTTATTAGAAATAGTAAAAAACCGTTCAAAGAATTGTGTTAACTTATTTAATACACTTTCGCGTTTTTTGGAACGTTCACCAGTGGGCGAAAAACGTGAAATAGGGGGCAAAACCTTTGCTAAATCGGTGCCTGTGGTTGTAATATATCCATTACGAAATGCATTCTGCATAAATTTGTAGGTTTCGTCGCTGTTAAGATTTTCCTGTTTGATTATTTCCTCCAGCTCTTCTCTTCTTTTGGTTTCGATGTATTTTTGCCATGCTTCATCTACCACCGAATGAGCATCAAGCGAGTCAATAAATTGTAAAATGAGGTCTTTTTTATTGCGTAGCCCAACAGTTGCATCAATGGCTTTATTAATATCAACCAGTATTTCTTTGTTTTTGATGTGGTCTTTGTGATATTTTTTAATCAATTCCAAAATATAATCAATATTGATCTCCACCTGCTTAATGAGTTCCATTTCAAAGACCAAATCGTCGTTGATAACTTCTTTTTCTCCTTCGGCTGTTTTTCGAAACTCATTATACAAATCGATGTAGATGCTATGGTAATCTTGTGTATCGCGTTCGGTTAGTATTTCGTTACCTTTAAACTCATCAAAAGCAGAAAGTATATTTCTCAAGCGCAAAATGGCGCCGTAAAGCTTTATGAAATCTTTTTTAGCTTGCTCCCCTTTAATGGGTTCGCCTATGGGATATTTAGCCAACAGTTCTTCCACCAAGTCTTTATAGCCACGTACTTCTTTATCCCCGTCTTTGTAGCCGTTGTAATAATCAGAATAGGTTCTTAACAGAACAATTCCGCTGGCTTCTTTATCGCCAAAAAGGGCAATGGCTTCGTTGGTGGCTTGTTCCAGATTGCGGAAACAAACAATATTGCCAAAGGTTTTGACACTGTTTAAAATACGGTTGGTGCGCGAGTATGCTTGCAAAAGTCCATGATACCGTAAATTCTTATCCACCCACAGGGTATTGAGCGTGGTGGCATCAAAACCGGTTAAAAACATATTAACTACCAGTAAAATATCTATCTCTCGATTTTTGACGCGTTCGCTTACATCTTTATAGTAATTCTGAAATTTATCGGACGAAGTATCGTACATAGTGCCAAACATCTTATTATAGTCCGCAATGGCACTTTCCAGAAAATCGCGTGAGTTTTGGTCGAGTCCGCTGGTGTCTTCGGAATTTTCGTCTATTACGCCATCAATTTCTTCTTCGTTTACTCCAAAACTGTAAATAAGGGCTATCTTGAGTTGTTTATCGCTGGGCAAGTTTGCCATCTGTTTTTTAAATTCAGTGTAATACTTTTTAGCTGCTTCAATGGAAGAAACGGCAAAAATAGAGTTAAAACCAGCTAAGCGGCGGTCTTGCAGCTTGTAAAATACATTTCTTTTGGTCTTCTGGTCAAAATGTTCAAGGATATATTGGACTATATTGGCTATGCGTTCGGGGGCTAATAAAGCTCTTTCGCGATCAATATCGCTTATCTTTTTGTCTTCAATATTTTCGGCTTCACGCATGGTAGATACGTAATCTACTTTAAAGGGCAAGACATTTCTGTCGGCAATGGCATCGACAATGGTGTAGGTGTGCAATTTTTCGCCAAAAGCTTGTACCGTAGTTTTCAGGTTGGGCTTACCGCTTGATGAGGCATTGACAGCAAAAATAGGAGTACCCGTAAATCCAAAAAGGTGATAGTTTTTAAATGCCCTGGTGATAGCTGCATGCATTTCGCCAAACTGCGATCGGTGGCATTCGTCGAAGATGATCACTACATGACCATTAAAAATTGTATGCCCTTTATTGCTTTTGATAAATCGTTCGAGTTTTTGAATGGTGGTAATATAAATTTGAAAGATTAACAATTTTTATTATTACCAAC
>JAAZNL010000062.1 GCA_012798315.1 candidate division WWE3 bacterium
ATGTAACGACCATGGCGGAAGCTTTAAAATTTAACACAGCTGTCAGTGAACTGATGATATTTTTAAATAAAATTAAAAATGAACCGGAAATTAACACGGAAATCTGGAAAGGGTTTCTTAAGATTCTGGCGCCGTTTGCGCCTTTCATTACCGAGGAACTATGGCAAAAAGTTAACGGGTACAAAGAATTTTCGAAGCAAAACAGCATTCATCTACAGGAATGGCCTAAATTTGATGAAGATAAGGTAAAACAAACCACAAAAACAATAGCTGTTCAGGTAAACGGTAAAATTAGGGGAGAAATTGAACTTACTGATAACGAAACTGAAGATACGGTAAAGGCGAAAGCGCTACAAAATCAGCGGGTAGCTTCGTTTGTCGCGGGCAAGCAAATTACCAAGTTTATTTATATACCTTACAAAATTGTTAGCATTTTAACCGACTAATGACGCAAAATTTATACAAACTTGTTAAAACTCCGGAACAAATAAAAATAATGCGTGAAGGCGGCAAAATACTAGCGGGAATGTTAAGTGAGATTGAAGGAATGATAAAACCCGGTGTAGCCATATACGATTTAGAAGACAAATTTATTCAAATGTGTACCGCAAACAAAGTACGACCGTCATGCAAAGGATACGCGCCATATTTTTTAACTCCTTTTCCAACAGGTCTTTGCGTTAGCGTCAATTCGCAGTGCGTGCACAGCTACCCCAGAAAAGGCACATTTCTAAAAAGCGGGGACATTATAACTGTAGATACGGTTATTGAACACAAAGGGTTAATGGTAGATAGTTCGTTCGCGAAAGCCGTCGGAGATGTAGACCTTAACGGTATGAGTTTGATAGACACGAGCAGACAGGCATTAGTTGCCGCTATAAATATGGCGGTCCCTTCCTCCAGGATCGGAGATGTTTCCAACGCGATGTACAAAACCGCCAAATCAAAAGGTTTTGACGTATTACGGGATTACGCCGGCCACGGTATTGGCAAAACTATGCATGAAAATCCTGAAATACCGTGTATAGGAAAAGCAAATGACGGACCCGAACTTATACCGGGTCTTACCATTTGTATAGAAGCTTTAACCTGTGAGGGAAAACCACAAGTAGATAACGTGGATGAATGGGAAACCAAAATGCACGACGGCAAAAGGTTTGCCCAATTTGAACATACTGTTTTAATAACTGAAAATGAACCGGAGATTCTTACTACCCTATAATATAATAACAAAAGTCCCCTATTTGGCTTTTTACAACTAAAAAAGGTATAATATTCTAGATTATGAGTGTATTTAACGCATTAAATCCGGCGGGTCCGGAAAGAAACAGAGGCTTATTTAAGCTTCTCGCATACCTTATAGTATTAGCCGGGTTATTTATATCGGCTAATTTTTTGTGGCCCGAAGTTGTAGGAACGATGCTAAATATCCTTTGGATTTTGATGTTAGTAGCGGTAGTAGTCTTTTTTGCCATAGGTTTGATGGTAGTTTTCGGACTAAGGAAAGAAGCCAATCAAATACTCGACATCCTGTTGGAAGGAACTTTAACTTTTATAGATCTTCTGGATTTTATTAAGCTTGTTTACCGCAGATTTATTACCGTTCTTAAAGACTTTATTTTGTACGCCACTCCGGTTTTTGCGTATGTTCTTTGTTTCGTTCTATATGTTCTAATTATCATTCTGTTTAAAAGTGTGGGGGCTTTATACGATGTAACAGGTCTTACAATCGGTTTAACTTTTGTGATGGTTTTTGCTTTCGGTTTGATCAATAAACCGCGTAATATACTCCCCGACCTATCCGTTTGGAAAAACCAATTTATGGACAAATTCAGATCATCGTTTATTGATGGCGTGGAAATAGTCCTATTCATTTTCTTCTTAACCATGGACAGTAAAAATCTGTTCTTTCTGCCTCAATCTTTAAAGATAGAACTGCACGCGATTTTTAATGAATATAATTTGATGACCCGAAGCTTTGTTGCCAGCGATCATTTAAAAACTACCGTTAATCTTGTGCTCGCGGCAGTAATAATTGAAATCGTACGAAACTTTTTAAAGATAATTGTCGCCGCGAGAAACAACTATAGTATATTTCTTCAAAACATACCTTTTGAGGAAAGACCAAGTAAGTCGTTACTTATTAAACGGGCGGTACGAAGAACATTTGGAGATTTAAAAGATGATTTGGTTAAATTTATAACCTATACTACCGTTCTTTTTGCCGTATTTATGCTGTTTCCACGACTTAAAATTTTAACATTAGTTGTTATGTCAACAACAAATCTGTTTTTGGATATTTTAATACCTTCCAGATTAACCGCGTCAAAAGGTACAGATCTTATATCGCGAACACTAA
>JAAZNL010000063.1 GCA_012798315.1 candidate division WWE3 bacterium
AAGCCTTTTTAGTTGTTTTGCCACAAGCCGTCCTTCAGTGCCTTCTATTTCCATTTGAAGTTCGCCTTGCTTCCAACGCTTAAGGTTACCCACAATGCATTTCCATACCACCTTTTTCTTGCTTGAGAACGAAAGAGCATAATCACTTGGCTCAATGGGTTCAATTAGAAATACTTCAATTGTTGCCCCGCTTTCCTTTTGGAACCTTAACCTTGCTCTAACCACCTTAGTATTGTTCAGTATAAGTAAGCTTTTTGGGGTAATATATTGGTTAATATTACGGAAGGTATCATTTGTTATTTCACCGTTCTGGTAAATAAGAAATTTAGAGCAGTCCCTCTCAGCAAGAGGATGTTTGGCTATCCTTGAATCGGGCAACTCATAATCATAGTCTGTAATACTTATTTTCTTAACTTTCATATCCCTTTTTTGACTCTAAGGCCACAAAATTAGTTATTTTTGTGGGTTAAAAAGATTTGTGAGTAATTCTGAGGAGTTTTATTATGAATGTAGCTGTAGGATGTAAGGTTCGTTTTTTAAACGATGTTGGAGGGGGTGAGGTTATTCGGATCATCGATAAGCGAACGGCTTTGGTCAAAACTTTCGATGGTTTTGAGATGCCAGTTCTTTTATCTGAGCTGGTAGTGGTTGAACCGGCTGCCGATGAACTCCTGCAGAAAAAAACAGTTCAGGAGAAGGAAACGGCTGATGCAAATCGCAACAAAAAGCCAAAATCCAAAGTTGAAAATTTAACTGATGACACACCAGAGGTTGCTGATGGTTCAGGTGATGAACGCTCGTTGGATATTGCTTTTGTTCCTACTAATATATCCAACCTACAGCAATCCACTTTCGATATGTATTTGGTTAACGATAGCTCCTATAGGGTATTCTATGTACTTTCAAATGTGATTGACGATAATCATACTCCAGTTAGTTCAGGCATTCTTCAGCCCGAAACAAAGGTATTGGTTAAAAGGCTAACCCCCGAAGATGTGAGTAAATTGATTTTAATGAACCTACAAGCAATATACCATAAGAACATCCCGTATAAGCCTTTTCAGCCAGAATTCTACGATATTGAACTTGACCCTATAAAACTATACAAAAGGGGCAATTTTAAACGCAATGATTTTTTTGATATCGACGCATACATAATTTCCATTGCAAGCACTAAGCGCGAGGCTTTTATTCGTCACTTAACCGATAAGGCAATAGTAGAGGCAATAAAGCAAAAGGAAAAACCAGCTCAAGTAAAAGAGGTTAAGAAACCTAATATTGAAACTGAAGAGGTTGATCTTCACATTCATGAGCTTATAGACAATTGGAAGGATTTAACACCAGGCGAAATCTTGAAAATTCAGCTTGCTCGTTTCGAAACCGCTCTTGAGGGAGGCATTAAAAGTACAACTACTAAACGTATGGTTTTTATTCACGGAGTAGGCAATGGGAAACTAAAGTACGAAATAACCAAGCTGTTAAGCAGCAAATACCCAAAGCTAAGGTATCAGGATGCTTCGTTTAAAGAATACGGCTTTGGTGCAACCATGGTATTCCTTAAGTAGTATAAAGGGAAAAGAGTTTTTTGAAACAATAAAATAGGCAAGCAGATA
>JAAZNL010000064.1 GCA_012798315.1 candidate division WWE3 bacterium
AGAAGTTGTTCCGCAGTCATCCTAAACTCATTACCTTTTGCCGAAATTTTCACCCATCCTTTTTCATCTTTAAAATAAGTCTCTGTGAAATTCTTAGTACCTATTGAAATTACATAACTATCATTTGTTAATTTCATACTTTCATTTTAGCAAACAACTTTTAACCTCCAATGCTACGGCGAGCCAGTGGCAGGCGCAATATATTTATTAAAGACTTTTACCTGATATACTTTTGTCATAACCACACCCAAAGAATCTTCATTTTATAGGAACGTACTTTTTTCCATTTTTAAATATTTGGCCAAATGGATAGTGGAAATTTTTAGCTACGAAGCTCTTATGGAAGTGGGTTTGCTTTGTTTAGGATTTCTAATAATTGGCTGGATAAATTTCTCAAACGGTACACCAACGTTAACTTCCGTACCTATGCTTGTTCCAATTCTAAAGTGGGTCGGAGTTGAAGAATCTCATAGTTATGGAACGGCAGATATTAGAGGCTTTTTGACTAAAGTCTTTTTAATGTTAGGTTTAGTCGGAACACTTCTTCACTTTTTAATGAACAAGTTGTTGAAAATCCAGCTAAAAATAAGCAGGTGGTGGGGGTTGGGTGTAATTTTTGGGTTTTTCATATTTAGCGTAGTAAGTTGCTTTTCACCTACGGCAATGGCCGGATCACAATCAACTGTTCCAGTATTGGTGTTTTTTCTATTATTTTCTTTTTTTAGTTATGTACGATATTTACTCTTTCAGTTTTTGGGAAAGTGGTTACCTACTAAGTTACTACACCGTTAACATTCCCGCTCATGAATCATTCATTAGATAAGTGTTTATATTTTCTTTAATGGGAAATAGAGACTAATATTAAGGTATGAGACAAACCTTCTATTGGCTACCTCGTGTTCTAGCAATTTTATATATTGTCTTTATCAGTATGTTTGCTTTGGATGTTTTTGAAGAACCCCAATGGCTATTAGCTTTATTGATGCATTTAATCCCCAGTTACATTTTAATTATCATGACGATAATTGCTTGGAAACACGAAAAACCCGGAGGTTTGTTATTTATAGCCGGTGGAATTTTTCTGTTTGTTTTTACCCGTTTTGAATCACTAATCATCTCTATTCCAGCGCTTGTAATCGGCGGACTATTTTTGGGTAGAAGGTTTTTGAATGAAAAATAGTATTAAAAAACTTGGATATTATTCAGCGCTTGCCGCATTTGTAGCTTCTGTCGGGTATGACATTGCCCAAATATTACAAGTCGTTGGATTGGCAAAATACCCATTTGATGCCATTTTTATATACGGATTTTCTCTTTTTATTCCAATCCCATTCATTCTCGCCATATTGTCCCTTCACTACACAGTAGCTGACGATAAAAAAATTTGGACTCACGCAGCCATTATTTTTACGTCAATATATGCAGCTTATGTTACTTTGAATTACGTTGTTCAATTGGCGACTGTGATTCCAATGACTATAAAAGGAACTTTGGATCAGTTTCGTGTGCTTGATCAAACACCACATTCTCTTTTTTGGAATATTGACGCGTTGGGATATATATTCATGGGTTTGGCGACATTGTTTGCGTCTCCGATATTTGCAAATAAAGGTGTTGAACTATGGACCAAAAGATTTTTTCTGGCTAACGCCCTGATTACACCCGTGATTGCTTTGGTATATTTTTATCCGACATTTTCCTATGCGTTATTACTTTTAGCCTCACCATGGATGGTAACAGCTTCAGGGTCAATGCTGTTTTTAGCACTCTTTTTTAAGAAAAAGTAGCTTTGGGCAAGACAAGCACAGATTGGGTTTCCACACCCTATAGTCTTTGACT
>JAAZNL010000065.1 GCA_012798315.1 candidate division WWE3 bacterium
ACTGTAGCCATCCAAAAAGAAGCCCAATTTACAGGTTCGTCTACAATCGCTTGCGGCACAGGCGCGACGCCAATATTACCGCTAAGCGCCCAATCGGGTCGGGCATCTAATATGTCTATTAAATTCCAGGATGGCACAAATATCATAGAAGCCTTCTCCTGCGTAAAGGCTGAAGAAGCCTCCGGTAAAGTTTCGTCCCAAACGTTATCTACTAGTAAAAAGTTACTGTAAAAAGACAAGGTATCGAATGCGGCTTTTTGATCAAGATCCGCGGGAATTGAGAGACTTGCCTGCGAAAAAAGCAAACCTAAAATGTCTGTTGCAAACTCTATATTTTTGCCGGAACCGATAGCAGCACCTCCGCGGATCAAGGTTTTATCGGAACCTCTAATTGTTAACTCCAGAGCCAATCTTCTGAATTCTTCCCAGGATACGGGTGGGGCTGATTGATTAATATCCGCGAAATGCTTTTTATTGTAAACAAGAACTAAACCATCGTAGTAAAGCGGCATTGCGTACACTTTGCCGGAAAACACAGCACTTTCGGCAGCCACTGGATAGAAAGAGCTCTTAAAGGATTCGGGAGTTATTAATGAATCCGGTGCAGGTTCCAAATTATCTTTTATGACAGGAACCCAGGAATTATGTACAAAAACCACGTCTCCTGTTGTTGAAGCTTCTTGCGTGAGCCGGGTATAAACACTGTCTTTATAATCTACCGGTTTCAAAACCGAGCGATCTTCGTAATTGATTTTTACGTTGGGATGCAACTCCGTATATTTTTTAACTAACGCATCTATAACATCAGAATTTTCCCACAGTCCCCAAACATTAAGAGTAACTTCGTTTGTAGGGAAACCACCTGTTTTGTTTCCGGGCCAATCAGGTAAATATTTACCGATAACGGGAAGATCCTTAAGGGTACATGCCGTTAGTAAAAACGGCAGAACAACGAGCAGGGCAGATGCAAGTATCTTACTTCTTTTCATACGTTGAATAAATGCTAACACTTACTTTTTATCAAGTAAATCCTTATTTACAAGGCATAAACCAAAAAGTAAACAGCTTAAAAGCAGTGTTTGATGCATAGTCATTAAATAGTGATCAAAACTACCGAGCACTGCAAACTGTGTTATTAGAATAAGGGTGTATTTGTTTTTTAAATAATTTTCCCGAAAATAGAATAATAAAAAAGCCGCGAAGGATAGAAAAGTTACTAAACCCCCTTCGAATAATAGCAATACAAAAATATTGTGCACTGGCTGAAAAAAACTCAAATCCCGGGTCAGAAAAACGCTACTTTTAAATAACGATGTGCTGGTACCAATCCCGATTCCGAACGGCAAATAAGTATAAATGTTTGTGTAAGACTGGTTTAAAAGTTCAATTCTTCTGTATACCGAAGGTTCGTGTTTGATCCCTGGAAAATTAATACCGATAGGCAGAAGTAACCCTAAAACAATAAAAATTAACGGGATTAAGTATAAATATTTTGTAAGGGCAAAACTTTTTCTGTAAAAATAAATTAAAGCGGCGCTTACAAAAAATGCTGTTAGAGCAACTGCGCTCATTGTTAGCAAAAGACATATAAATCCCAGACCTAAGATAAACCAGTATATATACTTCCTCCGCGTGTTCCAATAAAGATACAAAAATGGAAGCGTCAAAGAAATAAATCCGGCAAAAGTGTTAGGGTGTCTGAAAGTAGAGTATGGGGGTATAAACGAAACATTAAATAAATTTTCTTTTAAAATCGCCTTTATCGAAGAATTATAAGGTTGCTCACCTAAGAAAAGATAATTATTAAAAACAGAGCCTTGCTTAATATATTGGACTATACCTAAGACACCCGCGTACAAAAGTGAAAAAGCAATAAATTTTGGCAGCTCGGAAATATAAAAATCTTTTTCCGATTTATTTACAACATATAAAGCAACAAGGGAATAAATTACAATCCTAAAAAAATAACTAAATGAAGTGAGGGGATAATCCGAAGATAAAAAAGATAAAAACAATCCGAAAATATAGAAAACAAAGAAAACGGCACTTCTTTTTTTAAATACGAAAATTTCCTTCAGGTCGGTAGAGACAAGCCAACTCATTATCAAAGATAAAGCTACAATATCCTGCAGATACAGAACAGGAACAAGATAATCAACAATAATTCCGGAAATATAGGAGGCGTCTAAATCAAAATGTTTTCCTAAATTAACAGGTAATATTATTAATAATAAAAAGAATAAATTCCTTCGAATCGACTTCATTGTTTAAGTTTTTTGTGGGCAGTGTGGGCGGCCAAAGTAAAAGAATCGTCCAGTTCCTTAATATCGAACAAATTCAACGCCTTTGCAATAAGATAATCGGCAATATGGGGATTGGCAGCTAACAACGGACCGTGAAAGTATGTTCCAATAGTATTTTTATAATGAACACCTTCAGTGCCATCCTCAGCGTTGTTTCCGTAGCCTGTTTTAATGTGTGCAAAGGGTGTAACGCCTTCAAACAAATAAGTTCTACCACCGTGATTTTCGAACCCAACTACATCATCACCAACATGATTAACAAGCCTAAAAAGAGGGTCATCCTGAAAAGATGAATCGATAGTGGCTAGTGTGTTTCCTATACACCTTGGCTTGTGATTACCGAAATGCTCGGTGTACAAATTATATATACCTAATCCTTCCAAAACAGTACCGTCAGCAGATTTGTAATACTTACCCAGCAGTTGATAGGCTCCGCATACAAACAGCCCGACTTTGTTTGATTCCACATGTTCTTTAAGGAACGACTGTTTTTTTTCAAGAATATCTTTATATACAAGTTTCTGGCCCGAATCCGGTCCCCCTCCCATAAAAACGATATGAACATGAGACATTATCGAAGAATCCAAACGTGTTTCCAATCCTACTTTAAGTATATTGGCGATAATACCCCGTTTTTTTGCACGATACGCAAGAATATCAACATTACCAGTGTCTCCATATAAATTTAGCTGCTCCGGATAAAAATAGGCTATGTTTAATTCCATTAAAGAATTTCCTTTCCGGTCAACAATTTTCTTGTCTCTAACATAGCGGAGTAGTTAGGTAAAACAGCTATACTTTTTGCAGTTTCGTCAGAGGAACATTCATTTACAATTTTCTGCAAAGAAGTATCAGTTTTAATTCCCGAAGAATCAACGCCGGAGTAATTCAGGCGGGCACACATATCTAAATTTCTGGTACCCGCAACATAAACATTTTTTCCCAGGCAGGCTTTTTCCAACAAGGAAGGGTCAACATCATATATCCAGGAAATATCCCTGCCATCGCGCACCTCATCGTTTAAAACTAAAAGTAAAGTATCGTATTTAAGATTACCTGCTAACAAAAGTGTTAAATTGTTGTTAAAACTGCTGGGATTTTTAGCCAAGAATATCCGAAAACTTTTCCCTTGATAATCGATCATTTCGCCGCGTCCATACGCAACCGAAAAATCCGAAAGGGCGTTAAAACAACGATCTTTGCCTATGCCAAATAATCCGCATACAGTAAGCGCGGCGTTTAAATTTTTAGCGTTATAATCTCCGACTAAATTGGTATGTTCCAAAGGCTCAAGGCTATCGTCAAAATAAAACACAGGTCCTTTGTAGTACTCTGATACTTTTTTAAATTCTGGCTGCAAAGAGTCCATAACAACAGATATAGATTTGGTATTTCTGAGCGAGTCCACCCATTTATCTAAAATAATATCTATCTCACCATAACGATCTAACTGATCCCTGGAAAGATTTAACAACACAAGAACTCTTGGTTCAATTACCTTCAGTAATTCGATCAAAGCAAGTTCATCGACCTCTAAGACACAAAAATCCAGATTTTTCTTTTTAAAAAAACTTGTCTCAAGAAGTAAAGCTGAAACTATACCATTAACCAGGTTTGCACCGCTTTTGTTGCTAATCACTATATAATTTTCTTTGTGTAAAATGTGCGAAATTAATTTTGCTGTCGTTGTTTTCCCATTTGTTCCTGATATAAAAATGTATTTTGTGGAGTAACGTTTTTTAAACTCATTTAAAATTCCCGGATAAACGGAAACAGCTATATATCCGGGCCAGGTGAAACCGGCACCTAAATGTAATAAAACAATAATGTGGTTTGCTATCTTTGCTAGTAGAAGTGCTATATAAAACATAAATGCTTATCAATATTCTAATACAAGTTTCCTAAAAGATATCCCCATGTGTTTTCAATTAATTTAATATATTAAAACAGAAGTAGTAGTAATAGAGACTGTGGATATGTTGATAGCTTCTGTTTTTATTGTGTTATAAACTTTTACCCTTTGTCCCTACTGTTAATAAGTCTTTTAGTTTGTGCTGGCCTTTTTATACTCAAGTGTGATGCCGTTTTTACTTAATCTACTGTTGTTGATTTTTGTTAATACGTTGTGGATAACTTTGAGTTTTTTGTGTATAAGTTGGTAGGGTTATGCCCACAAAACTTATAGTGTTTTTTAGGTTATCCCCATACTTCCTAAGTTATACAGAAAAAAGCATTTGTTTAACGTTTACGATGTCCTGTTTAATTGTCTGTTTATCTTTAAGATCCTGACCGATTTTATCAACGCCGTACATTACGGTTGTATGATCCCTACCTCCCAAAAAATCTCCGATGCTTATATAAGGTGTGTTTGTTAAATCCTTGATTAAATACATAACAACTTGTCTTGGCAGTACCAGTTCTTTAGTTCTTTTTTTACCTTTTATATCCGAGCTTTTTATTGAATAGTAACTGCATACCGCGTTTAGTATTTCGTTCATATTTACCGGCTTTTTATTTTTTTCTTTAATGGTTTGCCCAAGTGTAACCATAGCTATTTCGGGAGTGATTTCTTCGCCGGTTGCCTTTGCATACGACAGAATTCTTAAATAAGCACCCTCTAATTCTCTGACGTTTGAAGTTACGTTTTCAGCTATTACGTTTATAACCTCGTTGTTTATAGGATCTATATCTTTATCTCTTCGCGCGCGCAAAATAGCTATGCGTGTTTCAAAATCCGGAGTCTGCATATCAACTATTATTCCGCTGTTAAATCTTGATGAGATCCGCTCCTCAAGATTTGTGAAGTCTTTCGGGGGTTTATCTGAAGTTATAACAATTTGTTTTTGTGATAAATAAAGCGCATTAAAAGTATGAAAAAACTCTTCCTGGGTTGCGTCTTTGCCTGCGATAAATTGAATATCGTCGATTAAGAAAACGTCCGCTTTTCTGTATTTATTTCTAAAATCGTTTGACGCGTAACGGCCTTTGCCTTTTCCGCTTTGAATTGCGTCTATCATTTCGTTCGTAAACGATTCACCTGTTGTGTAAATAACTTTCATTCCTGGTTTGTTTTTTAGAATAAAATTACCTATTGCCTGCATTAAATGTGTCTTACCCAAACCGACGCCGGAGTAAATAAATACGGGATTGTATATTTCACCCGGTTTTTCTGCTACTGCCTTTGCAATGGCTGTGGCAAGTTGGTTGTTTTTTCCTGTAATGTAATTTTCAAAAGTGTATTTTGACGTCAATCCTGATTTGTTAATTTTTTCGTTCAGCAGTTCGTTTGGATCCTTAGGTTGAAATAACGGCCCCAAATCTTTTGCATCCTGACCAATTTTTTTATCGGTAGTAGTGGATATAGGTTTTACGCCTAAGACTAGTTTAATATCTTTTTTAGCTATTCTGTTTAAAGCTTCCTGCACAATTGCGAAATATTTCTTTTCCATGTTTTTTCGTATAAATTCATCGGCGCAAAGAACGAGCGCGCTGTTATCGTCCAGTTGTTCTAAATGTGTACGGGATATAATTGTACCGAAAACAACGGGGGTTACTTCCAGTTGTACTTCTGCCAAAACCTTTTTCCAGAATTCTTTAAAATTTTCTTCAGGTTTCATATGATAGTGAAAATTTACTTGGGGCAGGGCAAGCGGATCTCTTTAGATAATTTTTACACCAGTTATCCACAATAAAGAAGTGATGAATATTGCAGTTTTATACATTGGTTTTAGAGTGGTTTTTCCGCGTGGTATAGACGCATATATACACTATTGACATATTACCTGTATATGGTAACATAATCGGATTTTTCCCCACAGATGTTTTAAGGAGGAAAAATGGAGAATACTAACATGGTAAAAAGAAAAATGAAATTAAATATTAAAGGCCGTTTTAAGACGTTTTGGACACATTTGTTCTTGCAAAATAAGATCAAATCTATGGGTGTAGATTTACATGAGATGACGGATTCAAATCCTCAAAAAATAGAGTTGGTAGTATCGGGGACAAAAGACAAACTTTGGAATGTTGTGCGCTGGTCCAAAAAAGAGAATTTATTTATTGAACTTAACGAGGTTGTTTTTGAGTTTGTTGACTAACATCTTCTTCCGGAGTTTGTAACACTGTTTTCTGAAAATCCCTGAAGGCTTCCTCAAATGTCAATTCCAGATTGTTGGCCAACCCTTCGAAATCCTGCAGAAAGAATATTGTTTCCTGCGGAAACAAACCTTTTGAAGTAACGCCATCCCAAATAACAATTAAGTCTATTCCTGCATTTTCGGCAGCTGCCGCGCCTGTAGGGGAGTCTTCGAATGCCAAGGCTTCTTTAGCGGAGGCGCCTGCCAATTTTAGAGCAGTTTTATAAGTTTCCGGGTCAGGTTTTAGTTTTTTTACATCATCACCAAAAACTTTAAAATCGAAGGTTTCGGAAATGCCGACTTTTACCAAAATTTTTTCGGCTACTTCCTTACCGGAGTTTGTTACAAGACCTAATTTAAAACCCTTTTCCTGTTTTAAAAAAAAGACAAGATCCCAAAAACCGTCTCTTGTTTCCATTTCCGACTCTTCCAGTATTTTTAAATATTCGTCACTGGTGTCCTTTGTTAATTGTTCCGAAGTTTTTCCGGATTTTGGTTGAATAGTCTGAAGGATTGAGTTCCATTTTAACGAGTTTGGCACTCCCGAGGCTCTAACCAACTCTTTATACGCTTCCAGATATATACCTTCCCTGGACATTACATTGGAAAAGGCTAACTGCCACATAGGTTCGTTATTAACTATTGTTCCGTCCAAATCAAACAAAACAACTTTTTTTCCTATAATTATATTTTTGTACATTATTCTCCTATTTTTATATTTTTCCGCTTAATCGCATCCCTAAACATCAAAATCAAAATGATGGGTCCTGCTAAAGTATTAAATAGCAGTGTTTTCCATGGGGCTGTATTGCGTATTATGTTAAATAACGCAAATGCTAAACCTATTCCAAAATATACAAATAGTATTGTTTTTAGCATGTTTAAAGGTTAGCAGAACATCTATTAAATGTCATCTCGTCTCAAAAAACCTTTGCAATATTATTGCGGCCGATACGTGATCGCTTAAAGCTGCCTTTTTAGCACTGACCCCAAAATATGCCTTTTCGGCTTGGGCCTCTTTTGAGGAATCAAACTCATTTACAAAAATAACTGGTTTTTTAGAAATTATTTTGAGCAGTTTTACAAATTTTCTGGTGGCTAAAGATTGCTGTGTTTCTTTTTCGTCTCCCGTAAGAGGAATACCCACTATAAACTTGCTGATTTTGTTTTCTAAGGCCAGCCGTGTTATTTCGTGAACCGCTGACATCATATTTGTTCCGGATACTATCGAAAGGGGGTACACATACCCGTTTCTGCCTAATGCCAACCCGATATTTTTTTCCCCATAATCAATCCCCAGAAAAACCTCTTCTTGTATAGACTTTTGTGATTTTGGCATAGGATTATTCTCTCTCGATAATTATTTCTATTTGATTTTCGTTGTTAGGCACTTTTTTAAACAACGGTACGCCCGGTTTTATGTCCAGCGCGTAACCTTTTATGTTACTAAGACCCCCTAATATTTTTTCAGCCTGTGAAACGGATTTACCTTTGAGCTCCTTTTTTAGATCATCTGCGACGATATTAGGAACGATGTAAGTTTTTAGCGTTACCTGTATATCCGCCTTTTCCGAAGATAATACGCTGTTTGTTGAATTGCCCAGCACTTCCGTTTTAATTTCCTTATCTTCGTCAGACAATACGAAACCTTCGGGTATTAAATTTTCGACCATACCATCCATTAATTTATCCAAATCACTTTTTAAATATGTTAATTCTTCCGCTTGCACGGCCATTGTCAGCGATACTTTATCTGATTCGTCATCTACTTTATGGTTATACACTTCTTTAGTAATAGTTGTTTTATACGATCCTTTAATTAAAACCTGGCTCTTGCCAATTTTCTTTGTCATTTCCGTATCCACATTGTTTGTAATTTCAGAAAGCAATTCGTTTTTTAACTTAGTTAGGTCGTCCGCCTTAACGGTTTTTACGGTTTCGCTTTTGCCTCCTTTTAACTCTTCGTTTGTTTTAGCGGTAAAGTTGGATGATTTTTGACCGCTAACACTCATTTTTTCCCCTTTATCGATATTATATTTTGCGCCGATTTCACTGGCTTCGACTTCTACTGTTCCTGATCCCGGGGTACTTACTTCTTTTGGAACGCCTAAATCTGCATCATCTACCATCTCAATAGTTTCAGCGGGGATCTCCACATCTTCGGTTGTTAAATATTTGTATTCAACCTCATCGTTATCTTCATAAACCAAAACAGTACCCTTTTTGAATTTTTTGTCTGCGTCAGTATAGTTAAATATTTTTACATCGCCTTTTGCTTTAGCGCCTACCAATTTTTCTCCGGTAGTTGGAATTTCTTTAAAACTTTCCAGGGATGTGGAAACAATCGTGCCTTTTAGCAAACTTTTTGAAGCATCTGTGGAATCTGCCGAAGATACTTTGATGGTAACACTGCGCGCCAATGGCTGCGACGCCACCTTAATAGTTGCAGTAGCTTTCTGAGTGCGTGTTAAAAGCAAAGCAACCGCAAATAGTATTCCTGCAATTACTAAACCGAATATATAAGATTTGGCATTTATTGGTGTTTTAATTTTAATTTTTGGCATAGCAGGCATTTTTAGTTTGAACTTTGATTCCTCGGTAGCTATATCCGCCGCCCCGATCGCTGTCATCTCCGGAATTCCGCCCGATTGGGTATCCGCGGCTTCGTCCATCATTATAAGCATATTGTTTCCGATCCTGTCCTTGGTTATAAAGTGTACCGTTTTGCCCGTTTTTTCGGCTTCTTTTTCGATTAATTTTAAGTTTAAAATGTTATCGAATAAAACGGAGCCCTCAGGCACTTCCAAATCTATACCGGAGTCATTTATGTTCTGCAGTTTAAATAATGTTGTTAATACGTCATCGTGTATTTCAAGTGTTACTCTAGTCATTGTCTATTCCTTTCATTTCCATAAAAGCGGTTGCCAAAGTCGCTAAGGGAAGCCACTCCGCGCTGCTTACTTTTCCCGTGGAATCCGCTATTTTTGTTATATCCATAAACGTGAGTTTTTTGTATACAGGAGGTTCTTTAAACGGTACGGATTTTGTCCAAGGTTCGTTTGTAATACTATTCCAAAGCTCAGGAAGCTCCGCACCCAATCCTGTTAAATAAATTTTTGACGGAAAGGTTTTGACGCCCGAATATTCTGTAAATAGTATTTCTAGTCCGCTAATCCAAATTTCCAGAACGTCTTTTAAACTTTCCCTAATAATATTTCCTTCCGTCGGAGTAAGTTGCCCCTTTACATAACTTTTTAATAAACGGTCTGCTTCACGGTAGGTAAGTCCCATACGTTCAGTAACACCTTCAATAATTTGCTGCATTCCAATTCCAAGATACCTTGTGGAAATTATTCCTTTTCCAAAAACAACAGCCGCTCCTGTGTTGTCATTTGAAATATCAATTAATACAAAATCATTTAAATTTGGATCCGAATTTAATATTGTTCTCACAATTCCATATTGAACTGGTACTATGGTAAGCAGCTGTAATCCTGATTTTTTTATACTGGACTGAATATTGTTTAAATATGCGCTAGGGGCAAAAGCATTAAATATAGCCATTTCAAGCACGCCGGCTGATACGTTTTCTACCTCTTTTACCATCTGATTATCCACTTTGGCATAAACGGTTGTTTCCATGATACTTTCCAATTCGGTCTCGTTATCACCGGTGTTATCCAGATAATCTTTTTGAGCTTGAATTGTGGCGGCTTCTCTTAGCTTTTCGTACAACTGCTCCAACTCTTTTTTATCCACAGGTTTATCCCGTTTTCTTTTAGCTCTTACAGTCGTCATAAGGCCACTGCACAAATCAGATGGTGCGCAAATAATGACTTTATCCATTTCTTCTTCACTGTTTTGACAGGCTTGTTCAACGACCTCTCGTATAGCCAAGCTAATATTTTCCTGATCCAGAACAAAGCCGGATTTTGCGGTACCGGCATCCAGCGCTCTTTGGCCACTTCCGATTATTTTTACAGAGGAATCTTTTTCATCTAAATAAAGGGCCAAACATTTTACTTCCGTGGAACTGATATCCATTATTAAGAATCTATTATCACTATCCTTGGATTTTGATAAAAAAGGCAGCTGTACCATTTAATTGATTATACATTTAAAACGGCAATTTTGGTAAAGGTCTGCTAAAAGGCTTTGGTTCATCTGCGGGTGCGGGATCGTTGACTCCGGCACGATTGACTATAAAAGCTTCTACTTCATCAACCGGTTTCCCGTATTTCATTCTGGAGCGTTCCACAATCTCCGCTGCAATCTCAGGGTGTTTTTCCTGCGATGTAATTGCTCCCCAATCTACGGTTAAAGAAAAGGGTGGTGTTGGATGTCCGTCTACAAGAAGCCTCATATAAGAATTTCCCACTGAAAGGTTGCTTAAATCTGCTTTGGAAAATGTGGGTTGAAAATATGTTTCTAAAAACTCTGCGTCTTGCGTACCAACCCTAAATACATTCATTGTGCCCACGTTACCAAAAATCGCTTCTTTAATTTTTTCATCTAATTGAGCAACGAACTGGTGGGCAACTGTAAGGTTTAGTTTGTATTTACGGGCTTCCGAAAGTATTGTCGCAAAATCCGGCGTAGCAAAATTCTGAAACTCATCTACGTATAAGAAAAAGTCAGGAAAATCTTGTTTGCCAAGAAATTTATGTCTGCTTAACGCTGCTGAAAGAATTTTTGGAACAAGCAACAATCCCAAGAAAGTAGAATTTTCTTCGCCGATTTTTCCTTTAGCCAAATCAACCAACAAAATTTTTCTTTGCGCCATTACATCGCTTATTTTAAACGCGGATGTTGGTTGGCCTAATATATTTCGCATTAACTTATCTGTTACAAAACGATCAAATTTTGCGACAAAATAACCCATGTTTTCCCCTTTTCTCGCTTCAGGGGTTTTAGCCATTTCATCTGTCCAGTAACGTTTTACCAGGGGATCGGTTAATTTATCCACAAATCTTTGGGCGTATTTCGCGTCAATCAAAAGTCTCATAACGTCAACCATTGTAGCTTGCGGATCCACCATGGCAGTTAACATTACATTACGGATTGCTCTCTCAAGTACCGGGCCCATAATTCCCTGATGGTTAGGGTCGTAAAGTTTATATAGCAAAGCAATAAACGCGTTTATCGCCATATGTTTATCTTCTTCAGATTCAGCTTCCAAAAGGTTTAGGCCACAAGGTCTTTCTGAATCCGCCGCGTCAAATAAAATCACGTCATCCATTCTTTCCGGAGGGATTTTTTCTAAAAGGGCAGTAATATCGCTTCCGTGAGGATCAATTACCGCCACACCTTCACCGTTTTTAATATCTTGCAACGCCAAAAACATCATCATCTGAGATTTACCTGTTCCCGTTTGTCCGATGATATAGAAATGTCTGGTACGGTCTTCAGGCTTCATAAAAATATTTTTCTCGACGCTTCTAAAAGAGCTTTTTCCCAAATACAATCCACTATCAGGTATATTCGGGGGAGCAGAGGATTTTCTGGCCGTAAGCCATGTAATATTCGGTGTCCCCACATTTTTATTCGGAAAATGAAAAACAGTAGCTAGTTCCATAACATTTAATACCGACACGTTTAATTGCAATTGAATATTCATAATCGGAACTATTTTGTCCTTAACATCTATCCTTCTGTAAATAAAGTCATCCACAGTATTTTTCGCAGACGAGAACCATGATTTATTTTTAACGAATCTGTTGTATTGAACATCCGTAAATTGTTCAAATGCGCTCATCATGTTTTGAATATGCCCCTGTGCGGTAAATTTATCTTTTGCAATGGCGATTATTCTAATTTTAGTGTAGAACCCGGGTTGTGATATTTTCTTCTGGATGCCGTCTAAAAAAGAAGTATCAATATTTACAGGTTTTTCCGTGTTAGATGCCTTTTGTTTTACAGAAGAAATGTAATGTTGTCCGGCATAACGCCAATTTTCTTTTGCCGGCTGAATTATGTATTGTACTGCTAAAACCTCATCTTCGCCCAATTTGGACATGGAGTTTGTTATTGAACTTAACGAATCATTTTTTTGATCCTCATAGCCTTTAATAGGATAATAGGCCGGACCTTTTAATTTAAGTTCCATAACCTCGGTGTGAATACCCCGATCCCAAATCTCATGCGGGTTTACTATGTCGATTTCTGCCAGCGGATACGCAGCATTTATTTGCTTCTCAACGAAGGGCGCAATTTCATCTGGTGCCACTACGTAAAAACCTATTCCGTTTTCTTTTGATACAATTTCAAAAGAAATTCGGTATTCCCCCGTAAATAGTTTTTGCCAAAAACCTTTTCTAAAACCCATGATGTTAGAAAACATATGTTCGGCGGCCTTAATTTCTATTTCGTTGTCTGAGGGAAGTTTGATGTGTAGAAACGTTAAATTGTAGGCAGTAGCCTTTTCGTTGCTTCTGCGTTTCCACGAAGCTATCTCAACTAGCACAACCCAGATAAAAACTACCAAAAAAAGTAGATAAAAAGTTATCCAAAAAAAATTGTATAAAAGTTCATTTATGTCCATTATGGGCAGTTTCTACTCCAACTATAAATTCTTCCTCGTCTTTATCTGCAATTGTTGTTAATGTGTCGGCTTTAGCATCTACTGGTTTTGTTTTTGTTTCTCCTGCTGTTTTATCTATAACATTTACGGTTTTTTTGCCAGGTACCGGTGCAGGAGTTTTAACGTCATCGTTTGGTTTTTTTGTTTGTGGTGGTGAGGGTACAAATTTTTCCGCTCCAATTTCTCCTTTAAGCACGGAACCACCGGATTCTTCCGGGGCACTCTCTACTGATGGGGGAGTTTCGTTTGCTATCGATGTTACATTTTCAGGTAAAGGAGACTGCATACACAATTATTCTACGAGTACGGGTGAAAAAACACAACGAACTACTGGGTTTAAAACAAGTGATATAGGCACAAACTACATATCGATTCCCTTGAAGAGTTTCTTTTTGGCCTTGTCCTTATTTTTTTCAAATGAGTTACCTAATTCATCAATTGCTTCTTCAAATCTGTCTTTTGCCGGTTCTACAACCTGTTCATTTACCTTTTTAACATAAGGTACCGCCTTTTCCTTCAATTCTTCTACAACGGGAGTGGCTTTTTCTTTAAGGTCTTCAATTACCGGTGCCGCTTTAGTCCTAAACTCTTCAGCCTTCTCGGCAACTTCCTTACGTGTCTGCTTTCCGGGCTTTGGCGCATACAGAACACCTAAAACGGCGCCGATTATTCCGCCAATAACAGCACCCGTCAAGAACGAATTATCATGGTTTTTTTTGGGTTCATCGCACATTTTTAAATCAAACCTCCTTTTTAGTATCCCCGATTAAGGAACTAATTGATTTAACAGCTTTAACACTTTGAGTTACCCCAGAGATAATTCCTGCAATTGTAGTTACAGGATTGGCAACAGCATCAGTAACTTCATGCACATTATCCAAAACGCTGTTAGCTTTTTTAACGGTTTCGCGGAACTCTTTAAGTACCAGAATTACGTAAACACCCACAGCGATTAAATTAATTGAAAGCAAAACCAATATAAAGATTAGAACAGACTGTATATCCATAGGGCAGTACTAAAAGTATATCATCAACAAAACCAAATCAATAGTGTTTACTCCGCATTTATGGGAGTAACTTGTTTACTCCGCATTTATGGGAGTAACTTGTTTACTCCACTATCTCACCTTCAACCGGTCCGTTGCTGTTTGTATTGTCAGGTCCTTGTCCATTACCGTCTGTAGGTCCGGCCTGAGGCCCTTGTCCATCTTTGGGAGGTTCTTGTTGGCCATACATAGCTTGACCGATCTTTTGTAATGCATCTGATAGCGCTTGTGTTTTTTGTTTAAGCTCCTCGGCACTGGCTGTTTGCAGGACATCCCGAATGTCTTTTACTTTTGCCTCGATGTCGGTTTTTATGTCGGCAGGAACTTTATCTCCCGCATCTTTCAGGGCTTTTTCCGCCGTGTAAGTCAGACCATCAGCTATGTTACGAGCTTCTGCCTGATCCTTTCGTTTTTTATCCTCGGCGGCGTGCATTTCGGCTTCCTTAACCATTTTTTCTATCTCATCCTTGGCTAATCCGGTTCCGCCCTGAATAGTTATTTTTTGTTCCTTGTTGGTTGCTTTGTCTTTGGCTGTAACATTTAAAATACCGTTAGCATCAATATCCAAAGTAACTTCTACTTGCGGCACACCTCTTGGCGCGGGTGGGATTCCGTCCAAAATAAATCTGCCTAATGATTTGTTATCAGCTGCCATTTCTCTTTCACCCTGCAGAATATTAATTTCTACACTGGTTTGGTTGTCTGCCGCGGTAGAAAAAACTTGGGTTGCGGTAGTTGGAATCGTGGTGTTTCGTTTAATTAAAGGTGTAGAAACGCCTCCCAAAGTTTCGATGCCCAGGGAAAGAGGAGTTACATCCAAAAGCAGAATATCCTTAACGTCTCCGCCCAAAACACCGCCCTGAATAGATGCCCCTACAGCTACAACCTCATCAGGATTGATTCCTTTGTGGGGTTCTTTACCGAAATAGTTTTTTACTATTTCGTTAACTTTTGGCATTCTGGTCATGCCGCCAACCATAACAACCTCATCGATTTGGGATTTATTCAAACCTGCATCTTTTAAGGCGTTATCAATTGGAGTAACTGTTTTGTGAAGTAAATCGTCAATCAATTGTTCCAACTTGGATCTGCTGAGTTTGTAGGTTAAATGTTTAGGCCCTGTCTGATCTGCTGTTATAAACGGTATATTTATTTCTGTTTCGGTTACAGAGGACAGTTCGATCTTAGCTTTTTCAGCGGCATCTTTTAGCCTTTGCATTGCTTGTCTGTCGCCGGACAAATCGATTCCGGTTTCCTGTTTAAATTCGGCAAGCAGCCATTGAATAATCTTACGATCAAAGTCATCGCCTCCAAGATGTGTATCTCCATTTGTGGCCTTTACCTCAAATACCCCGTCGCCAATTTCCAAAACCGAGACATCAAAAGTACCGCCGCCCAAATCGTAAACAACTATTTTTTGTGCTTTGGTCTTATCTAGACCGTATGCTAAAGCTGCAGCTGTAGGTTCATTGATTATTCTCTTAACATCAAAACCTGCAATTTGACCTGCTTCTTTGGTAGCGTTTCTTTGAGAATCGTTAAAATATGCCGGAACTGTAATAACTGCTTCTGTTATGGATTGCCCCAAAAACTTTTCAGCGTCGGTTTTAAGTTTGGCCAAAATTTTAGCCGAAATTTCCTGAGGTGTGTAAATTTTTCCTTCAACCTCTACACATGCCAATCCGTTTGGACCGGACACAATAGAGTAGGGATAATCCTTGCTAAGTTCCTGAACTTCCGGATCCGTAAATTTGCGGCCCATTAACCTTTTTATACTGAAAATAGTGTTTTTTGGATTTACTACCTGTTGTCTTTTTGCGGCTACACCTACTATGTTTTGATCGGGGACAGCTATAGAAGGTGTTGTATTCGCACCTTCCGCGTTCGGAATAACTTTTGGTTGTCCGCTTTCCATTACGGACATACAGCTATTTGTTGTACCTAAATCTATACCAATTATTTTTGCCATATAGTTTTATCCTCCTATATAAATTTAAATATAATTTAACTTTCTAAAGGCTTTTCGCCATTGCCGACTTTTACTCTTGCCGGCCTAATTAACTTATCTTTTAAAAAATATCCTTTCTGTAATACCTCTGTTACCAGATTTTTCTCGCCTGCTACCATTTCTATAGCTTCCATAGTGTTTAAGTCGTATTCTTGGTTTTCTGCTTCAATTTCCCGTAAACCTTCATCACTCAAAACTTGTTTTAACTCTTTGACAATCATTTGCAGACCTGCATCATTTGTGTGTTTATTTAACATTTCCAAATTATCCAAAACACCCAGAAATCTTCTAACCAGAGTAGACGTTGCATATTGAATAAAATCCATTTTTTCTTCTTCAACGCGTTTCTGTAAATTTCTGTAATCGGCTAAGGCGCGTTTCCAATTGTTTTCTAAATCGATGCATTTTCCTGTTAGCTCTTCCTTTTCCTGCAATGCAACGGCCAACTTCTCCTCTACTTCTTTAAGTTTTTTCTCTAATTCTTTTTCAGACATTATTTTTTTATGAAATTTCTCACCAGGCTTCGCCTAATTCTTCTATGACTTTCTTCGTGTATCTTATTGCCGGTATAACCTGCGCATAGTTAATGCGGGACGGCCCAAGAACAGCAATATGACCACTTCTATTTCCCACTGAATAAGGGGCAAAGACAATAGAACTTTTGCTTAGGTTATTAATTCCAAGTTCGTCTTCCAGTACGGTTCTGACGTCGCCGCCGTAGGGAGCTGACTGAAAAACCCGCTCTAACATTTCAGAATTGTCTAATATTATTAGCGCGGCCTTCGCGGAATCTATTTCCCAGAATTCTTTATTTTCTAAAACATTTACGGCACCGGCATGTGTCATAAAACCATCGCTTGTTGTAGCCATAGCCAAGGCACGTGTAATTTCGGCTAAGGCGATCATTGCTTCTCTAAGCATTTTTTCAAAATGGAATCTGTTTGGCCACAAACGTTGTTTTAGCGCCACTTCCTGTAATACCGGCAAGTCCGTTTCTTCCATTAATTCGTCCAAATATAGTCTGTAGGCTTGTTTTGTCGGTACTCTCCCGGAAGATGTATGAGGCATTTCTAAAAAGCCCATGCTTAAAAGTTTTGCCATTTCGTTTCTGATAGTGGCAGCAGAACAATGCATATTGTATCTCTTAACTACTTCAACCGAACCGACCGGTTCTGAGGTAGAAATATAGGAATCTATAATTGCCTTTAATAATTCGACTTGTCTTTCTGTAAGCATATTAATTAGCAGGATCAAAAATAAGTGCGACTTATCAGAATAATACCACGAGTGCTAAAGGTGTCAAGCCCACTCAATTGTATTGGCAGTGAGAAACTATAGGCCTATAATGTCCGCATATTCTGTTAGGAGGAGGCACAAAATGCGTGTGGTTAAAGGGTTACTTTTGTTGTTGGGGGCTGTTGTATCTTACATGGCGTCACGCGTCGCGGCATCCCTGCTGTTAACCAGTTACCAATATAACAGCGGTAGCGGTTATTTTGGGGAAGCTTTGTGGTTTGTCAGTGGTCTCGCGATTGGACTGTTTCTTTGGTCAATATTAAAGACCTACAACCCAGGGCGTCAGACAAGCAACAAAATAAAGATCGCGTTACTCGTTTTGGTCTTCATCACTGGACCGTTAACTTCATGGGTATTCGGTCTGCTTGTCGCCAAGCACGGCATGTTCGGGTTACTGATCTATATTAAGATCCTGCTCAAATCCATTGGATTAACCATGGTGTTGGGATCTCTCTATTTCTTTTTCGGGGAGCTTAAGTTGCCTTCGAAATAACAAAAAGGCACTGTGAAAGAATTAAAACTTTTACGGTGCCTTATTTTTTAGCTGGTTAGTATTTGCCTAAAAGCTTCCTGTGGAATTTCTACTTTACCGATAGATTTCATTCTTTCTTTACCTTTTTTTTGTTCTTCCAAAAGTTTATCTTTTCTCTCTCTGTGTCCGCCGGACATTTTGGCCAAAACGTTTTTTCTCAAAGCGGGGATATCTTCACGGGCAATAATTTTTCCGCCTACCGACGCCTGAAGAGCTACCTGAAACTGTTGGCGGGGAATAATTTCCTTCAATTTTCTCAATAGATTTTTTGATATATCCACGGCTTTTACCCGTAACACAATATGCGAAAGCGGTTCCACTATTTTTCCGTGAACCAAAACATCCAATTTCACTGCATCAACAATACGATAATCCAAAAACTCATAATCTAAACTGGCAAAGCCTGAAGATGTGCTTTTAAGGTCGTCAAAAAAGTTGTAAACAAGCTCTGCCAAAGGTAATTCATATTCAAAAAGAACAGTATTTTCTGATGGGTATTTCATGTGCTGCAATATGCCTCTTCGGTCGTTGCATAGAGTAACGATATTACCTACGTACTTTGAAGGTGTAACAATATTCATAGCAATCCAAGGTTCTTCGATGGCCGCTATTCTTGATCTATCGGGTAGTATAGACGGATCACGTATAAATTCTATAGTACCGTTTGTGAGCATAACTTTGTATTCAACGGTCGGAGTAGTAGATATTAACGTTAAATTATATTCGCGTTCCAACCGTTCCTGAATAATTTCACTGTGAAGCAGACCGAGAAACCCACATCTAAATCCGAACCCTAATGCAGAATTGTTTTCAGGCTCGTAACTTAAGGACGAGTCGGATAAAGATAATTTTTCTAAAGCTTCTCTTAGCTGGGGAAATTTATCATTTTCTATTGGATATATTGAAACAAAAACAAAAGGCTTTACCTCTTTGTATCCCGGCAATGCTTCTACTTTTTCGTTTTCTAGTGTAATTGTGTCCCCTACACGAACCGAATGAATATCTTTTAGGCCGGTAGCAATGTAACCAACTTCGCCGGTCTGTAGATTGTCCATTCGTTTTCGGCCGGGAATAAAAATGCCGATTTCCTCAGGTACGGATATATTTTGGGTTCCAATAAACTTAATTTTCTCTTTGCGCTTTATAAGTTCCGATGAAAGTTTTCCATCCACAACTTTTACTGCTGCCATAGCACCAAGATATTCATCGTAAAAAGAATCGAAAATTAAGGCTCTCAGGGGATTGTTAATAATTCCTTTTGGGCTCGGTATGCGTTGTATTACCGCGCTTAGCAATTCTGCTACACCATCACCGGATTTTGCGGAAACTTTTAATATTTCGTTTTCGTTAAAACCAAAAGTCTGGATCAGTTCCTTTTTTACCTTCTCAGTTTCGCCACTCGAAAGGTCTATTTTGTTAAGAACAGGGATAATTGTGAGATTTGCTTCCAAGGCTTTATATACGTTTGATACAGTCTGAGCCTGGATTCCCTGTGTTACGTCTACAACCAGAATGGCACCTTCACAAGCTGCCAAAGAACGCGACACTTCATAAGAAAAATCCACATGCCCGGGTGTATCTATCAGGTTAAGCTGATAATCTTCATTATTGTATTTATAATTCATTCTTACAGCTTTAAGTTTGATCGTTATGCCTTTTTCACGTTCCAGCTCCATACTGTCTAACGTTTGTGATACTAAATGTCTCTTATCTACAGTTCCCGTTAATTCCAGGAATCTATCGGCTAGTGTAGATTTTCCATGATCTATATGCGCAATAATGCAAAAGTTACGTATTTTGTCTAAAGACATATGGTGATTTTACCACAGTGATAGGTAAAAGTGGTATTTTAAAACAATAAAAAAAGCTCCCGAGTGCGTTCAATCCGTGTTGTAAAACCACAGACGATTCGCAAACGAGAGCTTTAGTCTAGTAGTAGAGCAGATACGCCACGTACGCTGCCCGGAGGAGCAAATATCCAAATCCCGAGCAGATCAACAGACCTACGATCGCACGGAAAATGTTCTTTCCGGTGCCGTGGATCAGGGCTTTGGTCAGGATGATTCCTCGTACTATCCACCACCCCAGGGCTACAATGATAACCGCTCCTAGCGCATTCCAGGCGAAAAGCACTATTGCCAGGACGATGGACAACCACATGACGGCCGCATTAGCACTTACTGGTCTCCCTGCCCGACGTTGCTTGACCATACGGGTGATCAGGATAGCCAGCAAGTAAACGGCAATGCAAATGCATACGATCACAGTCGTCTTGCTGGGGGTATGGGGTTCACCGGCCATTTTCGCCACGGCAAGAACTACGCTGGCCCAGGCATCTGAAAAAGAGCGGCCGATGGTACCCTGACGGATCCCTTTGGAAATGAAATTCCAAGCGGCGGTCAAAAATTCGACGATGTCCCCAAAGTAAAATTTCCAAAATCCGTTGCTCATTGTGTCCTCCACAAATCAGAATAGGTTTTTTAACAACTTTAATTAATGTGGTAGTGTCTTACCTACTGATAGCCAAGTTTAACTTTGGAGCAGAAGCTGTTGCCATAGCATTTTCAGCCACAACATTAATAGATAGCATCGCCTTAATAGTATTTTTAAA
>JAAZNL010000066.1 GCA_012798315.1 candidate division WWE3 bacterium
GGAAAGTGTTGTATCGAATTTGAGAATATATAAATAGTTATCGAGCTGGACAGTCACATCAAACAAATAATATTTATAATCTTTGGTTGTTACTTCTAGTGTACGTTTACCGGAATCGGCAGCGTGTTCCAATACCACAATTTTTTTATTTAAAACTTTTTCTTTTAAATTCAGAGATTGATCCAGATTATCCACATTTACGTTTTTCTTTTGAGACTCGGGTATTGGCATCACCGTAACGGTAAATCGTTCGTGGGCGTTTTCGTCCTGTACAGACATGTTATATAAATCGTCCCCAACTTCTACAGGCGTATAGTTTTTGGGGTAAACAAAGCTGTAAGCCTGAAACCTCGCGGTTCCAACATAATGCGTAACTTTACACCACATATCTTTTATTCCCAAACTATCACAAGCCAGATTTGTGTACGGAATATCATTATTTTCAACTTTTGGGGTTGCTGTAGCACCTGAATTAAACGTATTTTGTTGAAATTTGGGAAACACAAATCCTATATACACGAATAGTAACGAAACAAACGCCCCGATAATCAACAAAGCACCAAAGACATAACCTTTTTCTTTAGAAAAGTGATTAAACATAATATTTATTTTAACACCGGAAAGGAATAAAAAACCCCCGCCCTTTGTGGAAACTGTTGTTTGCCACACAGAGCGAGGGGTCTGAGCCGATGCTAACTATCCTATCTGCTAACCAGGTAGTTGGCGCCGGGGAGAAGTTCGACTGGGATCTGCGATCGGTCGAGGTTAAAACGGTCCACGACCTCCTCGATCAAAGTCCTATAAAACGGTTCAAAATCGTAATCCCCGTCGACAGTAAAAGCAACCCGGTCGGGGTGCTTCATGTCAGGGATTGAAACCTTGAGACCGTCGTAGGCACATTCCCAACCGCCGTACGAAGGATTACAATATTCCATTTTCCACACGACCTGGAGGGAAAAGATCTTCGGCAGATCACATGCGTGATTCTCGTCAAGGTAGGGAGCGTAGCGTAGCTCATTACCTTCCCAGTAGCTTTCCCAATCGCATTCGTGGGATACGGACTTATAGTAGCTGAAAAGGAGCACGCCACCTTCGTCGAAATCCGGGGCGGGGCTCACCGTGCTTTTCCACTCGCCGTCACCAAAAACTAACGCGCCCCACCATGGCTTTGGCAACACACCCTCGTTCACCCACGCCGGGAGTTCTTCCCAGACGTAGTCGAGCGCAACTTGCCCTTGATAGGATTCCTGAGTCGGCGCGCGGGGCAGGTCGACATAGACCTCGGCGGGGTGTCGCAACTTATAGACAGATACCAGCACCAACGTCACAAACAACACGAAACCTGCTAAACCCCAATACCCTTCCTTTTTCATTTTCCACTCCTTTTTGTGGTGCGCATTTGCGCTTGGATAAGATAAATATATTATACTATAGGTCACGCAGAACGTCAATATTTCGTGGTGGTTGCGCGTTTAACTTGTATAAACATATGCATAAGCGTAAGTTTAGTTGGTGGCCTATTTGCTGTTTCAGATATTACTGATTGTATTCGCGGTACTTGCTATTTACTGGGAACTGCAGCTTTTCGTTTGCGACGGCGCACCTTTTTTAGTGTCTTCTAATGAAACTTCCGATCACGCTCAAACCTTGCTGGACATTAAACCAAATGAAAATGTATACGATTTGGGATGTGGAAATTGCGCAACGCTACTTAGGTTCAGAAACAAAGTGCCTAAGGCAAATTACATCGGAATTGATCAGTCACCCTTTGCTCAAATAGCGGCTAAATTAAATATTTTCACTCATAAAGCGAATAAAAATGTACGAATCGAAAAAGGGGATTTTATGAGTATAAATGTTTCCAATGCCGACAAAATATATGTATGGCTTTCTCCTGTAATTATGCCAAAACTGTATACCAAATTAAAAAAAGAGCTTAAACAAGGCACTAAGGTTGTATCTTGCGATTTTCCATTTGAAAACGAAATCCCTGCCAAAATTGTGGAAACAAATAGTAAAGGAATGTTTGGTAAAAGACTTTATCTCTACATTTTTTAATTTTGGATCAAACAATCTTTATATCGGTAATTTTAGGACCAAGCTTTATTGCTTCCTTCCAAGTTAGTGGAATAAAAGGAACTCTGAAAAAAAATCCGTAGGTAGTACTATCTTTGCGGAGGTCTATTCCTATGGCTTCATCACCTCCATCACTTCCAACTAAATACATACCAGGAACGTTTTCTTTAACTTGGTAGCCCGCGTTAATATCGTTCAAGTCCTCGGCTTTCCACATCTGTAAATACGAACCATTACTTACTGTTCCTTCTATACCATTACTAAATTGAAGGAATTCAACATAATTACTAGGTAAGGTTTTTAGCAAGTCACTTGCCAAATTTTGTGAAATAGGTGAGTTTTTTGTAGTATCTTTAAAAAATTCGCTTAATTCTATGCTCATAGCTTCATCTTAAACGCAATGGAAAAAATTTTCAATGGCGGAGGGTATGGGATTCGAACCCATGCACGGCTTTGACACCGTGACGGTTTAGCAAACCGTTGCCGTAACCACTTGGCTAACCCTCCACACGCAAATGCCATTATACAAGAAGGTTAGCGATTTCACTATTAAAGAGGTGAGTCATCCAGCAGTTTGCGGCTTAGGGTAAGGCACGCTACCGAACGGGCGCCGCTAAGATACAAAACTTTTGAAGTTTCCAGCAGGGTCGCGCCCGAGGTTACTATGTCATCAATTAGAACCATATCCTTACCGCGAACAAATTGTTGAGAGTTCTTTTTTAGCGAAAAAGCGTTTTTAATATTTTCAAAACGTTTAGCACGGTCTAAATCGTGCTGGGTAGGGGTATCAACGCATCTGTTAAGAATATCGACAACTCTGGTATTTTTTAAACTTCCGGCAATTATTTGAGCTATCAGTTCCGCGTGATTAAATCCACGTTTCATAAGTTTTTGGTGGCTGACAGGGACGGGCAC
>JAAZNL010000067.1 GCA_012798315.1 candidate division WWE3 bacterium
CATATTTCTTTTTGGGGAGATTCTTGTTTTGTTATGTATTCGTCTACTTTTTTATCTTTCATAGCAATAACCTTGGAATTGTTAATGTTGCAGTTTAACCGAGTTTGTGGGTTGTTAAAACTATAGTGGGTGTTTATTCTTAAACTTTAGTCATATTCCGTAAAAATACGGAATACTGTTCATAATTTATAGGAATATTTATATCCTATAATCGTTGATTAATTATTGTGATTAAATTGGGCGAAAATTACAAGGTTTACTCAATCGGACATGTAAAACGGGGAAAAGAAATCGAAGTACAGCTAAAAGAAGAATACAAAAATGCTCTTTTAGAAGTTGAAAATTTTGGTCATATCATAGTGGTATGGTGGGGCGACAAGTATGAAGACTACAGGAACCAAATAGAGATGCAAATGAAACCGCCATATGCACCCAATGTCTTAACAGGTCTTTTCGCTACAAGAAGCCCCATTAGACCTAACCCAATAAACATCAGCGTATGTAAAATCAAAAAGGTAGATCATGAAAAAGGAATCGTGACAATTAACCAGATAGATGCTTTTGATGGAACTCCCATTCTCGACCTTAAAGTCTACTTCCCCACATGTGACAGGGTTAAGGAACCACTGGTGCCTCAACGTTTCATAGAATGGGGCAATTGGATACCACCAGAAGGCGAGCCTCCAGTGTACTATGATGAGCAGAAAAAAGATTAATCAAGACGCCGCTCTTTTTACTGTATGAATAAAATGAGGCCACGCGTAACCAAACCACTTTCTTTAAAATTACTTGGTTGTGTTTACTATGGCAACCCCTTCCATAGCCATGAAGAAGGCAGTATAAAAAACGAGATTGGACTCCTTTGGGAAAGATTCTACAAAATCTATTCTACACATATGGCTGAACTAGCAGACGTAATAGTTGAGAAAAATGTTTCGTGGGAAGTACATATTCAAACCGAAGAATTAGCTAATGCCAAGGATTACACAGTCTTCGCTGGGATACAGGTAAGCAGGCCAATCGAAAAGCCCATCGCGTTCTTTTATAAAGAATTGCCTAAGACAAGATATGCAGTTTTCGAAATAAAGGGACGGGAATTCATGTCAAGTTTAAATTACATTTACAACAACTGGCTTCCAACTTCAAAATACAATGAATCACACGGGTACATGATTTGGAGATATGATGAAAAAGCTAAACATCTCGATGACCCCGAGTGTACACTTCAGGCTTACATACCAATAGAGGAAAACAAAATTGACTGATAACATAAGCATGTACAAAGAAGAAGCAATAGCTGTTGCAAAAGCCTTAGCTAATGAAAGTAGATTCAAAGTTTTAATGCAATTATATATTGAACCACAAACATTCAAAAATCTAAAAGAAATATCAGGGCTAGAAAAATCAGCCCTTTCAAATAACTTACTCAGACTTACAGACATAGGCTTAATTGAAAAGCACCAGCACGGCTTTTATAGAATAACGAAGGACGGAAAGAAACTCTTGGAAACATTAGCAGATTTCATTAAAGAATCAAGTGACCGCCAGCGCGAAACCGAAATAGCAAATGCTGAGCGCCACATGGTTCAGTCTTTCCTTGAGCCACATAAACGCAATACTCGATCGTAAAAAAGAGCAAGCAAGAATAGTACCCGACCGGTTTTATCCTTGGCGAGCCCTTACAGCATTTTAAGGAAGAATCCCCAAAGATTCCACTAAGCTAAGTAAAAAATGGTTATTTTGATATTTTGAAGATTACATATCTGTCGTTTGAGTAGATGAGTTGTAGTATTTTGCTCTTGATTATTTGTGTATCAAGTTCGTTTCGATCGTAAACTATGAAG
>JAAZNL010000068.1 GCA_012798315.1 candidate division WWE3 bacterium
TAATAACTACTTATGGTTTCGGTGGAGTGCATCAAGGGTCAAAAAATTATGTGGAGGTGAGTGATGAATGACATATATCAGAATTAAGACAACAGAGGGAGGTGATGCCAAATGGGTAAGCGAGTAATCAGAAATTTTGATGTCGCTTCTCTTTAAAAGAACTATATCCGTCTTTAATGGTTAAATGTGGGTACACGAGCCGCAACATTCCATCGGCTGAGTTCTACGAAAAGGTATATCATGACCGGCTCAAAGCTAAAAAAGAAGGTGATAAGAAAACCGCAAACACTCTCAAACTCTGTCTGAATACCACATATGGGGCAATGTTGAATAAATATAACCCCTTATACGACCCACTTATGGGAAGGTCGGTATGTATCAGTGGACAACTTTTCTTGACCGAATTGGTCATGGCGTATTTGAGAGATTGCAAAACAATCAAGATTATTAACTTTAACACCGATGGTGTAATGTTTTCAATCGACGAGGATGAGATGCCCAAAATTTATGCCATAAACGAGGAATGGCAACAGCGGACAGGCTTTGAACTGGAAGAGGATAAAATCAAAAAAATTATCCAGAAAGACGTGAACAATTACATTATGGTTCCCATCGGTGAGCTTTACGACAAGGATGGGAAACCTCGATGGAAAGTTAAGGGCGGGTATCTCACATACGGTATATCAGCAGCAGGAGCTTGGAACATCAACAATAATGCCGTCATTGTTAAAAAAGCGTTAGCTGAGTATTTTGTAAAAGGCATCCCGGTTGAGAAAACCATAAATGAGTGCAATGACATCTTCGAATTTCAGTTCATCGCAAAAGCTGGAACTAAATACAAAGAAGCCTATCATCTTGTGAACGGTGAGAAAATTCCAGTCCAAAAAGTCAACCGGGTTTATGCCAGTAAAAACCCTATTTACGGAAAACTCCACAAAGTTAAGGCATCCGATGATAGCGAAGCAAAAATTGAGTCCCTACCAGACCATTGCATCATCGACAACGATAATAAACTGACTATAGATGATGTAGACAAGCAGTTCTACATTGAGATGGCTCATAAGCGAATTAACGATTTTTTAGGAATCAAACCTATTGAAGAAAAGAAAGTGAGGAAAAAATCTATGGCTACAAAGAAAACCACGGAAACACCAACTTCGGAGGGTATGACATTCCTCCAAAAACTCCACTATTTGCAAGAATTCATGGGGGATTTCTCATGGGAAAAAGACGGTATCAACAGATACCAAAGCTATAAGTACATAAGCGAAAAACAATACAAAGCTAACTTTAAAACAGCTTTGAAAAAAGCAGGACTTATTTGGAAAATGGAAACGCTCAATTACGAGTATATCCCCGACGTGAGCGACAAAATGCACATGGTTATCTGCAACTTTAAAGGGCAGATAATTGACCCCGAAACCGGAGAACGTGAGGAATATCTTTTCAGCGGCTCTGGTGCTGATAATGGCGATAAAGCTCTTTATAAAGCGGTAACCGGCGGGCTTAAATACTTCTTAGCCGCAAACTTCAATGTAGCAGAAGATAATGACCCAGAAAGCGATGTCGATGAAGTACCAAAAACCACATACACACCGCCAGAAAAGCGTGAAGAAATTAAAGAAAACTTGCTGGACAAAGCTGGGCCCGCAACCAAAATGCAAATCACATCCCTCAAAAACGCTCTTAAAAAATTGAGGGAAGTCGATCCTTCGCAAGAAGAATTTATTGCGAAAATTGCCGAAAAAACGGAAAATTTTACACACATCAGCAAAGAATCTTGCGAAAAAATCATGATAAAAGTTGGGGAAATGATAGAAGCCGCAAAGAACGGTGAAAAGGAGGATGAAAATGCATAAATTCATAAACAATACAGTCGTTATAGACCCACCAAAACGACCGAAAAA
>JAAZNL010000069.1 GCA_012798315.1 candidate division WWE3 bacterium
ACCTGATAACATTCCCCTTCCCCATTTAGATTTTCGGCTCTCATAAAATGTGAAAACATTTTTTTAAGTTTATCTACTGTAACGTAAAACTTTGTTAAAGTGTCGTCGTAAGGAAATGAGCTAATAAAATCTTTTAAATTAACTACTGGTCCTAACTGGCTTTTTCTAACTGAGCCACTTCCTAACAGCATCACGTCAGACTCCGCAACACTGGCAAACGCGTCGGCGTAAAGATTTCCCAAAGATGTTTCGACTTCCCTTTTCGGATGAGTTGCTTCCACGGCCAGTTTTGTAACTATTGTACTGTATTTTCTGTCCACAACCTCTTTAAATGATTCTATAAACTTTTCAAGTTCTTTGTCCGGTTCTGCTATTTCGTTATTTATTTCTACGAGCTGCCATTTATACTCAACAATACTGTTCGTTTTGTCGTCGACGGTAATATCAAATCTGCCTATCTGATTCGTTCCTACGCCCGCTTGTGCGATTAAAACATTATTAATCTTTGATGGTTTATCCAAGATCGTGTGGGAGTGGCCGCCTATTATCATATCCACGCCCCATTCAGGTTTTAACAGTTTAGCCAATTCAATATCAGAGTCAAATCCTATGTGAGTTAGTAAAATTGTTAGGTCTATATCATCATTTTTATATGTATTACAGATTTTTCCTACTTCTTTTGCTGCTTCTTCCACCGAAACAAAACTTCCTATCAGAGAGTCAGTTTTTAGAGCGTCGATAATTTTTTCAGTAAGTATTCCGGTGAATAAAATATCAAAACCCGCTTTTTTTAATATTACATGGGGTTTCATCAGTCTTTTGTTGTATTTTTTGATATATAAGTTGGCGTTCACAATCGGAAAATTCGCAAGTTTTTCTAAAAATAACAAATGAGGCAGCCCATAATCTATCTCGTGATTTCCTAAAGTTACCACGTCAGGCGCCAAATAGTTCATAAGTTCAATAGTAGAAAGGCCTTTGTATTCGGCATCAATAAGAGACCCCTGAAGCATATCGCCGGCTATTACATAAATTACGTTTTCTTCGGTTTTGCGGACATGGTTTATATATCCTGACAAAAGCGACAGTCCTCCTATGAGTTTGGACTTTTCAGCGCCAATCTCGTTTAAAAAGTCGCCATGCATGTCGTTAGAATGAAGTATCGTAAACTTTTTATAATTCATGTTGTAGCTTAATCAGGTTATCATAGAGGGGTCCGCTGCAGATTACTTTTCCTGAAACCACATCTGAAAACGTATTTGCTACAGCTTTTTTATATTCTACAGCGTTATCCAACGTACATGTCATAATTTTGTTAACCCAATCGCTTTTGGGGTAAGTAGTGTATTTAAAGTTCATAACACATCCGTTATCGGACTTTTTAACTATTTCGTAATGCATAATAGTTTTGGAATTACCCGAAAAGTAAGTCGCCGGCTCACATGCTTTAAAATATCGTTCAAAACATTTGTCGTCCTCGCAGTCTTTAATAAATACCTTCTCACTGGTGGCCGCACCAGAATCAAATAAAGATTTAAATTTGCTCGTATCTTTTTGATCTGTTTTATCTGAAATTTTCGTTTGTTTCTGACCGGTAACCTCAAAATCAGCTTTTCTATTAGCTAAAAGTTGGTTAATAATTATGATCGCCACAATAGCCAAAAAAACAATTCCTATTCTGCTCGATACAAACGTTTTGAGTTTTGGTGAAAGTACTTTTGATGTAACTGCCATTTAGTTAATTTTGAACTTACCTAACCAATTGGTCAAGTTTTGATATATTTTTCGATTTGGTTTAGAAATTCGAAGGATATTCGCGGCAATTCTTCTCTTATCCTTGGTCCAATACCTTCTAAATCTATTTCGCCAATAATTTTATTGCCCGCTACACTTTCTCCCAGTTTATAATGATCTTCATAATCACTGCCCGGAATTAATTTTGTATCCGATATATCCACAATTAGCATTGTCGGAATTCCGATACTTTCTGTTTGAGTATTGCCGAGTACGTTTTTATTTGTTCGCACACCATGGTGATAATAATGATTTAGTAAAATTTCCAGTTCTTTTAAAAATTTCTCAGGACTGTTTACAAAATCATCAGATATTGCTAAATGTCTGGTTCCGTCGCGTTTCATAAATACTCCAACGTTTGTATCTTTTTCTCTAAAACCATTTGCTTGTATATTTTCTAGAAACCCGGAAGAATATCTACCCTCTTTGTTTTCAAAAGCTCTTGAAGTTATATGGATAGCAGGAACTGTATCTATAGCCGAGAAAACAGAAACAATTTTGTCTCTGATTTCAGGATTTGCTTCAAGCGTTTCTCTATATGCGTGGAGTTTATCTTTTCTGACTGTTTCGGAGGCCGGAGCTTCATTTAGTGCGGTTTTTAAAGCTTCTAGATAAATTTCCATTGTAGGAAATCCAATATCAGCGGAGTCTTTTCCGCTTATTGGGTTAATATAGCGTTTTCCTCCGATAGAATATTCCCCGTATTCGTGTACTCTTTCATCGCTATTTCCAGGATTTATGGTGTACCATTTATCTTCTTCTTTTATGTATACGTCTAAAAAAATGTGTCCAAGCACAGGGTCTGTGGACGAATCCCCCGAAGCCCAACTCTTAGATTTATTTTTAAGCCATTCTTCTTGTAAAGTGTCTGTAAATAAGCAGGGTATCCCTTTGGAAAGTAGTAATGCTCTGGCAATATGTGCAAATTCATTACACCCGTCAGTATTTCGTATTCTCATATGTCCCGGTATCAAGTTTTCTGCGCTTAAAAGTTCGTCAGCGCTCCGTTCTCTTTTATCATAAACCAAATTCGGATTTTCTTTACGGAATTGCTCAAGTGTTGTTTTATCCGGGATCATGGTTGCAACATATGAGCACACGGCTTCTACTATGCCTAGCCCGTTTAATTCGTTGTCTGGATCTATTTCTTTACTGACACGTAGTACGTTTTCACCTACTTTTGTTCTATCGCCTTCTCCTTTAGCGTATTCCAAAAGTGTTTCCTCTGCTTGTTCTTGTTCATTTAAAACTATGTGTGTAATAGGTCCACCCATTGTCCTATTGTATCAAAATCTTCCGTCCGGTCTAATGTCAAAATATGGTTATTTATCTATACGAAGGCTTAATTTGACTTTTTCGGATCGTGATTTTACACTCTTGATTAATATTAAGTACCTTGCCATAAAAATAAATCAAACTCTGAGGAGGTCACCATGAACGTAATGCCTTGTGTGGTTAGTTTACCTGGCGTCAGAAACTACGCGGTCATTTCTCCGGGTCTACTGCTTTTCGGTTTAGGGGCAACTCCAGATGATTTAACCAGTTTGGTGAACGAAGCCCAAAATGACACTGTCGATACCGCGGAAGCCCATGACGATGCGTTCAGCACCATAGGTTTAATACCTACTTTCGATTGTAACCAACGTTGTATTTATTGCTATTCCAAGGGCGGAGAAACTTGCGAAATAATGCCTTTGGATATAGCAAAAGATACGATCAGATACCTTAAGGAGTCGGAGAAACAGGATGTATTAAAGATACATCTTGTGGGTGGAGGAGAACCCTTGTTGAATAAGCAATGGATTTTCGAAGTATCCCAGTATGCTTCTGCACTCTTTAAGGTTGTTGAGTTCCACATCGTGAGCAATGGGACATTTGATGACGATGTATTGCAATGGATATTTGCCCACAATTGTGTTGTCCGGATTTCTTATGACGGAGCTATGCACGAGTCCCAAAGACCGTTAGCAACCGGAAAATCAAGCAAAGAACTTGTACGCAGCAATATCAAAGCTTTGGTTTCTCACCCGGTTCCGGTTATGGTGCAGTGCATTATTACCGCTCCTGGCCTTGGGACCCTTCGGCAGACTATTGACGATGTTGCTTCCATGGGGGTTGAGGTAATCAAGTTTGAAGCTGCAAGGGCTACAGATGTTTCCAGGTTTGTACCCGGCATTGAACCTAACCCTTGTGAATATGCGGCTGCTCTACTTGATGCTATAGCTTACGTGGGCGAAAATTATCCAGATATGATGGTTGATACCGGGTATTTTTCCGAGCCATCGGAAGATTATTACTGCGGTATGTGTGGCGGCAATAAAATGCTGACTCCGCACGGGTTAATAACCGCATGTCTGGAGGTTTCACGACCAACAGATCCTTACGCAGAGCAGCTGATTTTCGGCTCAGTGGTGAATGGGACAGTCATTTTAAATCAAGATAAACTTGATTATTTGTCAGGCCTAAATTACACTGAGGAGCTAGGAGGGTGTCTAATCTGTAATTTGAGAATGATTTGCCACGGAGGATGTCCAATGGAAGGGATTTGGGAATATGGGTTTCCTCTGCGCAAATCCAGCTATAACTGCAAAGTGGCACATAGCTTTCTACCAAGATTGTTATTGTTACTCGCAGAAAATCCAGATCTGGCAAAAGTGTTAACAAACGATCCGGATATCACCTGTTAGTCTGAAAGGGGTACGAGATGAAAAAGGTAAAGATTCGCTTCACGGTTGTTAGCAAACCCAAGGTAACCGGCATGGCTCACTCTGGGTGTTGCGATCAAAACGGTGGTTGCCATAAGAAACATGGTAATTAAGCCGCGGAATTTATGCCTGCAGGGGTTGATCTGAATAACTACCAAAACAGATCAGCCCCATCTTTTTAAGATTAATATGGAAAAAACTATAAACTCTAAAATAAGAAAAGTAACTTCTAAAGATATTACGAATATTGTTAAATTACACCGAAAAGTAGTTTCTCAGACTAATGCTAAATTGTACGAACCAAATATTATTAAAGAATGGTTAAGTCAGATTACAACTGAAAACGTTAAGAATCAGTTAAAAGTCGTAACCACGTCATGGTATATACTCGAACTTGATAGTAAAATCATAGGATTTTGTCAGTTTCCCATTGCCAAAAGGATTATTTATCAGCTTAATATAGATCCTGAGTATCAAGGAAAAGGATACGGGAAAACTCTATATAATTTTATGGAAAAAAAGTTTATTGAGTCCGAAGCGAAGGAAATTGAATTAAACTCAACTTTAAACGCGGTAACTTTTTACGAGCATCTTGGTTTTAAAATAAAACAAAACATTAAATATAAATTAATTGACACCGAAATGGACATGTTTGAGATGAGTAAAATATTAGGTAGCTAGTGTTTTATTGTTTCTTGATTTAACTTACAACCTTTAACCCCATTCCGCCGTCTATTGTAAGTATAGATCCACACATTGCGTCATTTTTTAACAAAAATACAATGCTGTCTGCGACCTCATTGGGTTCGATAAACCTATCAATAAGTTGCGTGTTTCCGATAATAGTCTTTTCCTCAGGCGTCAGTTTTCCCCATTCAGGCGTTAAGGTTTTTCCGGGAGCTACAGCATTTACTAAAATTTTAGGTGAAAGTGATTTTGCCAATATTCTGGTGTAGCTGTTTAGTGCGGATTTGAGTGAGGCGTATGCGATACCCTCAGGTTTTCCGTGCCCAAGCTCTCCGTGAATTGATGAAACGTTTACAATTTTTCCTTCATCGCAGTATTTTAAAAACTGTTCTGTGATTCTAACTGCACCTAAAAAATTTGTTTGAAAAAGTTTTTCGAATAATTTAGTATCATTTTTGTTTTGTGATTCTTCGTATATTCCTGCGTTGTTTACTAAAATATCTAACTTGCTAAATTTAGAAGAAATTTCAGAAAACATATTTTCAACAACCTGACTCTTAGATAT
>JAAZNL010000011.1 GCA_012798315.1 candidate division WWE3 bacterium
AAATAAAGAGTCCGACTTGATGACTGTTTAACGGAGGTGTAACCATACAGAAAAATAAATCAGTTTATATACCCAGCATTGATGCTAAGGACTTGTATTTGAGCAATCATTACGGAGACAATTCGCAGTCTGGTGGGTACTCAATTAAAACAAAATCTGGAGATATTAATTTAAAAAGATTTATAAATACCCTCGATTACAGTTTAGACTTAATTAAACTTCGAGAAGTTTATGAGAGGGTTTATCGTCGCACAGATTTTACATTCCGACAAAATAGTAAAGAATACACCTATAGGGTTATAAACGTGACCTTCAAGTATTCGTGTAAGGAATACAACAAAATTAGTAATGGCTTTTACGTGAAAAATGGATGGAATCCAAATAGCGTTGAACTACAAGATTCTGTTTGTTTAATTAATGGTGAGTTAATTGGTATTCAAACCGATGTTGCAGTAGATACTCCTGTGGATAATTCAATCCTCGGAAAATATTTCTACTATGAAGACGGAAAGTATAAGGCAAAATCCAATATTTCAGCAGTTATGACCGTAGGGGAGTTACGTGAGCACCTGTACATTAATGGCTTTTATTGCAACGGTATTCATTTTGTGCGATGGAAAAGGTCTTCTGGTTCCGCCAGAGTTGGAAAATGTCTTTTTATCGATGAGAGGCTGTATGGTGGAATGCACCGCTGGGAAGCGTGTGGTATAAAAGTAAAGTCCGGGGATGAAATAGATCTCGCTGCCTTCGAGTCATATATTTCTTTAACATCATCAAGCATCATCGACACAATAGAAATTTATCCAGAGAATATTCTTGTAATAAACGATTATGAAAGCATTTTTACAGATCGTGCTGCTGTGACGCGAAGTATTGACGGACAGCTATCTACGTCCGTTGAGAAAGTCGAGATAAGCAATTCAATCTGGGATGGGCAATCAATCATTGACGCAGATTTTACGAGTACATATTCTCAGTGCGGAATGCTGCTCCTGAGAAATAGGTTTTTTAAGTCGTGTTGTTTTCGAGGAAAGTTACAAGATTGGTTTGAGAATAATGGTATTTATGAAGTGTGGCAACTTAATGGACGGACGACCGCACAGTCGATAGATCAAATTAAATTGATTACGACGCCTAGTAGTATCAAATATCTCAAATTTGGTACTCTGGATGAATGGCTTGGCAATCTTGATCCTATTTTTGGTATCGTTAAGCATGATAAGCCAACTCATTTTTTCGATGGGCGGATGGTTCAAACCCATTATCAACTTTTAAACACTCTACATCTGGACAAAAACGATGTGCAGGAACTACTTGCTCCTTCCATTGAATTTATAAATTTACTAAGAAATGAACCGGCGGTGTTGCGACATTACATCAAGTACCCCGATGGGCGATTTGACTTGGATGGTCCCTTGCTTTCGAAAAATGATATTGTCTATAAGTTGCTCGGTATAAACGATGACTTTAGCAAAACAAAGCTATATACGGACTTCCGGAATGACTTGGTAAAATCATTGTTAAAGGAACTGCGGCTTGGGCATGTGCTAGTAAACGGCACTTACTGTACATTGTGTGGAAACCCCATTGAAATGCTTGAGCAAGCAATCGGCAAGTTTCATGGCAAAAGTCATTTTTCGGCTGGGCAGATACATACCAGTAAGTTTGATTATGGTAAGACACTCGTTGCTTCACGTAGTCCTCATGTTACTATGGGAAATGTGTGGACACCAGTCAATGTAGCGTCCGAAGAAATAGATAGATACTTCGATTTTTCAGACGAAATCGTTGCGATTAACAGCATTGGGGACAATGTTCTTATGCGGCTCAGCGGCGCGGATTTTGACTCGGATGCGATAATGATTACGGATAATCCAGTGTTGTTACGAGCAGCGATTAAACACAAAGATGACTTCCCTGTTCCTACATGTTGTGTAGAAGCAAAGAAAGTGAAACGTACATATACGCCGGAGCAACAGTGTGACCTCGATATTAAAACCAGCGAGAATTTAATTGGAGAAATCGTTAATTTTTCACAGGAACTTAATTCTATGCTATGGAATTCGTTAAACAGCGGAGCGACTATTGAATCTGTAATGCCTCTGTATTTTGATATTGCCCAACTGGACGTAATGAGTGGACTTGAAATTGACAAAGCAAAAAAGGAGTTTGACGTAAAGAATAGCGTAGAGTTAAAGAAATTAAAATCCAAATATAAGCAGGTAGATAAGAACGGGAAAAGCATTCGCCCACATTTCTTTGCTTATTTATCGAAACAAAAAGGGTTCTATGATCCAACTCGAAAATCATACATAAAATTCAAGACAACAATGGACTATCTTCATAGTTGTGTTAACTCATATATTTCGAAGGGGATTTCAACGCCAAAGCCAACGTTGCCGTTTTCGGCTATTATTGATCATACAGGATATGATGAAACAAGGCGCAATCATAGGCAAATTTCTAGGATTATTAATTTAATTCAAGACACAGACGACAAAATTAAATCATTATGGGCTGACGAATCTCTTGGGCTGACAAGAGACGAAAAGTATATTGAAGCGGAAAATCTCAGAAGAGAATGTTCTGAATATATTTCAAACATTGCATTAGACAGAGATACCACAATTAGACTTCTCAGAGTTATAGAGCGCAAAGAAAATTCAAAAATTAGGTTTCGTATGTTTCATATTTTGTTTGGAGAACCTAGCGCATCATTCTATAAAGTTCTCAAAGAAAGTTCAAAAAATATTGGAATATTGGTTCCAGATAATCAAGGAAATATTAAAGTTTTTGGTCGCTATTTTCGAGTTCAGTGAATAATTTTTCGCAATTTTAGCGCTAAATTTACCACCCTCCCTTATTTTTATTTTCCTCTACTTCTTGCGCTGCATGGGGTACAAGAAAATGGGTTTGAAATCCATAGGGGAGGGTACTTTGTGCCCTTTCTAATACATGAAAAGGTGGATTATTAACTTGATCCAAATTCGAAAAGACGAAGTAAAACATCTCCAAAAAATCGGTCTCGGGCAGTATGTTATTGTGAAAACTTGCCATGGGAAGAGGTTTGCTGAAGAAAACAGAAAAGTCATGGAGGCTCTGCGGAAATACAACGCCTCCGGCATAATGGAGGTCTGAGTATGGATTTACTTGAAGCTATTATCCCAGAAGAAAGCGGAGCTAATATGCAACTGGCTGACCCTTATTTACTCCAGACGTACAAGCTTTTAGAAGAGCGCACTATCTGGGTTGACACCGAAATCGACGAATCCTTGTTGAATGTAACGCGTCAGATTATGCTTTGGAATATGGAAGACAAGGATATCAAGGTCGAGGATCGTATCCCGATTAAGATCTGTATCTTCTCTCCCGGCGGAAATCTGGCTGAGACTATGCACGCCTGCTCTGTTATTCAGATGTCTAAGACACCCGTATGGACTATTAATATGGGAATGGCCATGTCCGGTGGATTTCTCTTGCTGTGTGCAGGACATAAAGGATGCCGATATACGTTGCCGTATGCGAGAGCCATGGCGCACTCGGGGTATGGGGGAGTTCAGGGCGATTTTCAA
>JAAZNL010000070.1 GCA_012798315.1 candidate division WWE3 bacterium
AATATGTGCAACAAATAAATTTTGTTCGTTGTGTGCTACTAACGCACTACATTCAGTCATGGATAAATATAAAAGCGGATTACTATCTAATGGAAAACTATACATGAAGCATTGGGGAACACGAGCTATAGCAAAACCACCTACCTCATAAATACTTTGTTGAAAAGGTTTTTCGGGACTGTGATACGTGCGTAATAGAATTTCATAAGACTCATTTCCCCCGACCCCGGGTAATAAATAGCTTTCATAATCAGCATCTCGAGCAAAAACTCTTGAGGTTTTGCTTCTGTCGTCTTCCAATGCCCTGCATTGATCCATTATCAAGTCGTATCCAAACACAGCGTAGTAGAATGCGCGTTCTGCAGAATCTTCGACTGTTTCAATTTGTTCAAATTGGGATGAAAATAATTCTGTTGGTAGTTCGTTATTGTTTGCTTGGTGCATATTATAATTCTATATTACCTACTAAGTCGCATAAAGCATCATACTATATCATTAAATTCCAATACCTACATGTGAGTCAAAGACCTTTTATTTAGTGGTATTCCGCTGAACCAATAGTGTCTGACTAATAAGGTTCCCGCTTAAAGATCCATACAACTAAGTGGTCCCAATTTTTCTCCCCATCTCCACCAAAGTTTAAAATTATATTTACACTCTTGCCTCACGTTAGTTTGAACTTTTATTAACCTGTGCGAAAATACATAAATGGCTACACCCAAATTTAAAAAACAAATAGAGACAATGCTTGCGGAGAATAAAGATTTATTTTCTGAATACGAAAAACTTGAAGAAAATTACGTTAAGAACCCCTCAAAATATAAAGAAGAGCTTGGCGAAATGCGCAGAAAATTATTAAGAATTATGCGTAAACACGAAGACCGTCTTTGCGCCCGTACAGAAAACACAAAATACGCCAATTACTCCGAAAATTTAGCCATGTTGTTTTGGCAGGATATTAGGGCGATATTTCCCAACGTAGAAAAAACCATATAAGAACTTATAGTAATTGATGATTCGTCCGTTTTGGACTATAATTTTGGTATCGCACTCGGACAAATTAGGTAGTTACACACAGATTTCAATTCGAACCTCGAGGTGAACATGAAACGCTTTTTTTGGTTGTTAGTGGTTTTAGCGCTTTCGTTTTTTGCAGCCCCCAAGGGCACACCGGGAGGCACCAAGTGCTCTCATTGTCACAGGGAGTTTAACGGGCAGCTTCCAAACCGTTGTGACATTTGCGGGCAGCCTGTTTGCTTTGAATGTAAGAAGGCGAGGATCAGCGGGCAGCCTTGTTACAACCGTCCCAAGGAACACCGTACTGTGTACCACAGTTAATTTTCGTACATAGTAAGAAATAAGTCCGATTGCGAAATAGGGCGAGCCGTGTTTATACACAAATCTGAGGTAATTTTTAATCCTCCGGCTCGCCCACCTCTATTTATATCTTCTTTGGCAGAAAAATTAATACTGTTCCCACTATTTTTAATAGAGATTTATATCTTTAATCTTAGTTTTCCAGGCGTATATATACTACAGGATCGGTTGCTATTAATGCTACAGGTCATTTAGCAATAATATATTGCTCTGACAGTAAATAATTGATTGTGGATAAATTATGGAAAACTTATTAAACTTTTTATTTCCGCCCAGATGTAAATTTTGTGGCAAGTTTGGGCATATTGTTTGTCCTGCGTGTCTCAACAAAACAGTTCGACTCACACAGCAGTTTTGTCTAGTGTGCGGGAAAGAGTCATTTTCAGGATTTACACATGAAAATTGCATGTACAAAGACGTCCCCTACCGGCTCTACAGTTTATTTTCATACGAAGGGATCGTACGCGAAGGGATTAAACATTCAAAATACGGTTTATATGAATTTAGTATATTAAAAAAACTAACAAGCTTCGGTATTTCAGGCCATACAACTGACATTGAAAGTTTATCCGAAAGCATTTTCGTACCTGTGCCTGTCAGCCATCAAAAACTTATGAAACGCGGATTTAATCACGCCGAATTGATAGCTCAAATAATCGCACGAAGTTTAAAAAATACCAGAGTTATAGACATTCTAAATAGATGCGTTGATACCCCAACTCAGCACGATTTGGACCGCGCGAAACGTTTTGAAAATATTAAAAACGCTTTTTCGCTAAAAAAGAACTCTC
>JAAZNL010000071.1 GCA_012798315.1 candidate division WWE3 bacterium
CACCACGGCACAGGACATTTGCAAGAATGTCGGGTTGCGCATTCACAGTTATCATGGTGTCCGACCGGTGATTACAATCGCCCTGAAGGCCGGCACTGATGATGGCGTTTCTGCCTTGCGCTCGTGTCTTAGTAAGGCCGGGTACACCGTGGTCGAGCAAGGCGGCATTCCCTGGTTGCAGCAGAATCGCATCGTCAGGTAATTTGTGTGCGCTTTTGTCCCAAACTGGCTGTTAAAATACTTGGTTTCTATACCGGGTGTCTTAACAGCCTTCTTTTTTGTCTAAATAACTCATATAATATTTTCATAACCGCAATCAACGAAACATCAAAAAATAAATCTATTCAGCAAGAAATGGAATAATATAATTTGACTAAGCATTACCTTCAGCACAAAAAAACAGCAGATAAAGTTATTAAAGAAAATGTGGCATTTTTTGCAAATTTATACGGTGTTCCGGTGAAACGCGTGGCAATCCGTAATCAACGCACGCGTTGGGGAAGCTGTTCTAAACTTGGAAATTTAAACTTTAACTACAAAATAATATTTTTACCGGCGGATTTGCGTAACATGGTAATAGTCCATGAAATCTGTCATCTGTTGGAATTTAATCACTCCCACAAGTTTTGGGCCCATGTGGCCATGGTGTTTCCTAACCATAGAGAACTTACTAAACAGCTTCGTAAAACTGATATGCGTACCATAGGAAAGTAATTTTCATCAATTTTGTGGGATAATATAAGTATGTTTACTACCGGACCAGATAAATTTAGTGCAGTGTGGCTTTCTCACTCGTCAATTAGTGACTTTATAAAATGTCCCAGATCTTATTACCTGAAAAATGTTTATAAAGATCCAATTACTAAGCACAAAATAATGGTCGCCAACCCTAATTTGTCGTTAGGCAGTGCGGTTCATAATGTTTTAGAAACGGTATCAAATACCTCGCTGGCCAACAGACCCCGTTTAAATTTACATTTTTTGCTGGACGCAGAATGGCGCAAGTTTAGCGGCGACAAAGGTGGTTTTAAGGATACGATTCAGGAAGAAACTTTTAAGCAGCGCGGCCATAAAATGATAGACAGGGTTATGACTCATTGGGACCCCCTGCTTTTTGAGACGGTGTCAATGGGAGATGATTTACCTTTTTATTGGATATCTGAAGCCGATAATATTATTTTGTGCGGTAAGGTAGACTGGCTTTCCAAGCACCCGCAAGGTGGTATTCAAATAATAGATTTTAAAACAGGCAGATATGAGGAAAGTGAGGATTCCTTGCAATTACCGATTTACGCTCTTTTGGTTAAAAAAATATTAAATGAAGACAAAATGACCGTTAGTTATTGGTATTTAGATTCTGCCGATTTACCTATTAATATGGCTTTACCTAATTTGGAAGAAGCCGAAAAATCTATACACGAAATAGGCTTAAAAATAAAACAAGCTCGTCAAAGTAATAATATGTTATGCCCGCGGGGAGAAGAGGGCTGCTTTTCCTGCCGGGATTACGAGAAAATAATCAAGGGCGAGGCAAAATACCTTGGATTAGGCGAATTTAACAAAGATTTGTATTTGGTTATTTAGCGCTCATTGGAGGCGTCAGTTCTATATATTCCGGCGTCTTCATTTAATAAAATGTTACCGGTACAACCAAACTATCATCTTTATCTTCAAGATCCGAAGCATTTGCTTTATGTAAAACTATATTACCCTGTTTTGTTGAAGGTTTTATAAATTTAATCGTAGCTGTAAAAGGTACAAAATCTTCGGTCATCCATTCGTCCAG
>JAAZNL010000012.1 GCA_012798315.1 candidate division WWE3 bacterium
AAAGTATCCAGATCGGAAATACCCTGATACATAAGATTGTGAATTGTATAAAGTGTTGCCGGTCTTGTAGAACCCAATTCCTCGGATAACAAAGCTGTTATCAGACCCGTATGCCAATCGTTACAATGGATAAGATCATAAGTATTAAATTTTGACTTTATGTAGGCAACTACAGCAGTGTCAAAAAATGAAAATGTGTCGTTTTCTGACACATTAGTTGTACCTTTACCCCCATAACCCGAAAAATAATCTGAATTTCTCAAAAGTAAAACGTCAACATCTGAGCCGGGTAATTTAGTATTCCATACCTCTACTAAATTATTTTTACCATTATAGGCAATATTTAAATCTATACCTTTATATGCGTTTAAACCCGCCATATTCGCAAAGGAAAAATAAGGGGCGATAACATCAATATTAATATTAAGTTTGGATAAAGCTTTGGGCAGGGATCCGGCTACGTCACCTAAACCACCGAGTTTAATTATAGGAGCAACTTCTGAGGCAGCTAGAAGTACTTTCATATCAGTAAGGGTATCATAAATCTACAGGGGGCTCTACTCTTTTTCCTGTTCTTTTCCACTCTTCAAAAGCCTCCTCTGTGGTTATATTTAGCATATTCTTTTTGGCAAATTCAGATATTTCTTCCCAATTATGAGAAAACAAAGGTTTAACGGAAGGAATGTTTCTTGCAGTCCACAATTCGTTAACTACATGTAAAACGTCGTAAATATCTGTTCCCTGACTTAATTTTAAAATCGCGTCACGCCATTTGATAGCCTTTTCAAAATCTCTCGTCTCTGCCGCTTTTTTCATTTCGTCTTCGAACTCCAAAATAATCTGGTTATACCATTCTGCGTGCGTTCTTTTGGAAAAAGGTTTTTGCATAAATGTGCTGGAATTTTCTAAATGGCGTTTTCTAATGTACCCTGAACGTTGCCAATCAAAAGCTAAATCTAAAATTTTTCGGTACATTAGTTCGGCCTTTTTCATACTTTCGTCTCCCAAACTCAGAGTGATAACGACCTGTTTTAGTTGGTACGCTCCTTGTTCAACCATTTCTAAGCTCCACCACGGCTTCGCTGAGGCCCACCAGAATTGATCTGATGCTAAAGCCATATCTAACATCTCCCGAGCTTGCAAATATTTTGAGGAATTTTTGTCTTCAAATGCAGAAACCAAGTGAATTACGTAATTTGTTAATTCCCATTGTTGTTGATGTATTGGGTTTTCCGGATCCCGCCATAGTATAAAAGAACGGGAACTGGTAGCTTGAGTATGTTCTTTGTCTAGCCAAAAATCCTGTTCTTCATTCGTCCATGTACTGGGGCGTAATTCTACATCTTTTGTCATAAACCCTTCGGGGGCTTTCACTAAGCCGTCAAACAAAACAGGTTCAAAGAATTCGTTGCTCAGAACGTCAAAAAGAAAGTTTTCATGACCTATCCTATGATGTCCAAATGTTTCAGCATCCATGATCGCGACCCAATATTTGTCTTTTTCATGCAGATCAGTGGTTTCTTTTATAAAAGACACCGCGTCTTTACAAACACCTGATAACATCAACGCACTTACGCGTTTGTCTCTGAATAAAACCGCAGTTCCTTCCGAAGTCTTGTATAAACAATCGTAGGCAGGATTTCCATCGGGATATGAGAGATTACTCGCAGGTATCCACTTATATCCTTTTGAAGAAATGATTCTAAGTATGTTTGGGGAGACAGCCATTTCTGGAGAAAAAAATCCTTTGGGATTAAACGATTCTCCGAAATATATTTTATTAACCTCCGTGTTAACACTAATTTGTCTGTCTATCTCAGCATCCGGCAAAAGCGGTAAAAACGCGTGGTACATCGCACTTCCTGTTAATTCTACCTGTCCTCGTGCAACCAGAAGTTTCAAATTATCTATCACTTCTCCGTATCCCTTATCAACTAACATTCGGGATAAAACACCATTTATATTTACTACTACTTTGGCTCTTGGGTTTTTCAGAAGTCCCCTCGTTAAAGGCAAATAGCACTCATTTACGATACGCATTAAAATATCGTCTTGTTGATTATATGGCTGGTAAAAATGTAATAACGTCAAAAGCTTCATAACTTTTACTATTTGATCTGTTGAGAGATAATCGCACTTATTTCTTCGGATTTTTTAGCTACTAAGTATATCAGTTCGGCGTCATTTAATCTCGCCGATATTTCTTTGTAATAATCAAGCGCCCTATTGATCATTGTGGGACTAAAGAGAACTTTGTCATATATTTGCTCATTACTGGCCCACCAGAATTGATCGCTGTGTAAAGACTTATTTACTAAGAGCATTAATTCAACTTTTGAACGGTCTTCAACACTCAATTTCTGCATTTCTACGGGATTCCACACTGCTACGTTTTCGAAACCCTCAGGACTGGTAAAGTTTGCCACCTTCTCATAACTTTTAAGAATGTTTTCCTGGATATACCAAAGACTTTTTTGTATTTCATTGTCTTTATTCGCCCAAAGCTTGTACAACTTTGATGGATCTGTTGTACAGGATGCTTCACTCCAGTTAGATTCAAAAACAGCGTCTGCGTGCTCCATAGGACTTTCGGCAACCAAATCCGATACGGTTGTTAAATTATTTCCGCTTCGTATTAATTTGTCGCAAATATCTTCGAGTAAATACATTCCTTCTTTGTTGTGGTGTCCAAAAGCCTCTGCATCCAAAGCTATCACAATAGAATCAGTTGTTTCGGATCTCTTATTAATCTTTTCAAGAATTTCGTCCCCAAATGAATCCCGCTTAAACGACAGCATATTGCTTATTTCACCGTCTCTAATAACAACCAATGCAGTTTCATTTTTATACTTAAAAACATTCTGACCAAGCATTAAAATCTGTTCCTGAGGCACAACACACTTATCCGCCAAAAGCCAATCGTAACCCAAAGAACTTACAAGTTTAATTACCGAGTCGTTTACACACAGTTCCGGAGGAAAAAAACCTCTGAGATTTTTGACCAGAATAGACTCCTCACCTTCAAAACCTTGACGGGATCCTAAATAATAACCTAAACCAAATTCGTTCAGTATAATCCCCTGCTCGGCAAGAAGTTCGGGTGTTTTGGTGAGCAAAGAATGATACGCAACGCAACCTACAATTTCTATTCTCTCAGATTCATATAAATCGCGTAAATCTTTTAGCCATTCTTTATAACCATATTTATCCATCTGCTCCAACAAACTCAACGGAACATTTAATGTAAATTTATAGTTCGGTTTATTTTTTATTAGCTTTATTAAAGGAAAGTAACTATCGGAACAGATTTGTTTAAAAACATTTTCTGTTTGTGTGGGAGGTTGATATAAGTGCAATAAAAAGCCAACATTCACAGCTAAAATTATGTCTTAAAACGCTTAGGAGGTCAACCCCGCCAGCGACTATTTCTTATTCTCCTGCCCACAGAATAAGAAACTAAATGTCTCTTGCGGGATCAACCTCCCAAATATGAGAGTAGTATAGCAATAACTTATAGGATTGTCAATTTATCCCAATATGTATTCCATGGCTTTGTCTCGCGGGTTTTTCTTTGTTCTAAAGCCAATAGCTCGTTCATATAGTTTTATGTATTCACGGGCGCTGTATTCCCAGCTGTAATCCATTTTCATTGCATTTTTCTGAAGTTTAGCCCAGATTTTTTTATTTCGGAATAATTCAACAGCTCGAACAATCTGTCCATACAATGAAAACTCATTAAAATCTCTAAAGACAAATCCGGTGCCTGTCCCTTTGGCAGAATCAAAATCTTCAACAGTATCAGCCAATCCCCCGACTTTTCGAACAATTGGAATTGAACCATAACGCATGGCTTCAATCTGCACTATTCCACACGGTTCAAACCTTGAAGGATATACTATGCAATCGGTACCTGCAAAAATTAGTCTGGGTAGCGTAAAGTTCGGATAGGGGTGAATGCCAACTTTATTAGGATATTTGTCCTTAAATCTTTTTAATGATTCGCTTATAGTGCCGTCGCCGCCGCCCACCTGAACAAACTGGATATTAAAATCGCGCATAACGTGGTCTAATGTGTTAATCATTAAATCAACGCCCTTCATATAATCCAGCCTTCCTACGAATCCAAAAAGGGGTATATTCTCATCCACCGGCAAATCAAATTCTTTTTGCAGAGCCTTTTTGTTCTCTACCCTTTTTTCCATATTGTCTATATCGTAATTAACCTCTATTAAATTATCTGAATGAGGATTAAATTCATCATAGTCTATGCCGTTTACAATACCAAAGACCTTACTTTTTAATTCTAATAGCAATTTGTCTAAACCTTCGCCAAATTCCGGAGTCAGAATCTCCCTGGAATACGTTTTGGAAACTGTATTAACTACATCAGCGTACAATAACCCTCTTTTCATAAAATTTTGTGAATTCAATCTAGGATTAAAAAAAGAAGCTATAGACGATTTACCATCATCCATATCCAATTCGGAAACATGTTTGTGGTCAAAGTTGCCCTGATATGCCAGGTTGTGAATTGTCAGACTGGTTGTGATTTTTGAAAGTATCGGATCTTTTTTATAAACGGATTTCAGGTAGTTCGGAACGATTGCCGTATGCCAATCATTGCAATGTATTACATCGGGTATAAAGGCTCCGGTTCTTATAAATTCAAGAACTCCTCTGGATAACAAGGCCCATCTGGTAGGATCATCGCTGTACCCATAAACATTGGCGCGTTTTTCATAGTATTCTTGATTTTCCAAAAAGAAAACCTTAACACCGCACTCCATTTGAGTCATTTTTACATTACACACCAAAAAAGGGGTTGCTTCATCATCGGTTGGAACCTGAATTCCTTCCTTAAACAAAGTTATTTTGTATTTTTCCTCATCTATAAAACCGAATTTAGGGATAAATACAGCTACTTCATGGCCCAATTTCTGCAAAGATTTCGATAAATGACCAATAACAGAAGCAGCGCCACCTACTGACGCATACGGGGACGCTTCTGTGGCTACCATTAGTATTTTTAGCTTATCAGGATGTGGGGAACTTGTGTTCGCCGCTTTTTTAGTCTTATTACCGGCTGACATACCTTATATTCTACCACATCAGTAAAGAGCCGGACTTAAAGTACACTTTTAGCTTCGTCTATTAAGGTATTATCCCCTGTTTTTGTTATATCCTCAAGCAATTTAGTCTTTGATACAACAAATAAACCATGCATTTCTTCGCGGTTTGCGAATATACCTGTATCTGAAGATACATATAGGCAAAGTTGGGCTCCTGCCTCTTCCGAAGGTGTTAAACCTAAGACTCTTTCAAAGAAAGGAAGATCGCTAGGTTTCACATAAGCATGCAAAACCGAGAAGGGTTTTATTGGTTTGTACAAAGATAACCCAGCGTTCATAGAAAATGCGTAAGGAACACCTGCACTTCTGGACGTTTTATCGATATTTTGAGCTATGTCCTTTAGTCCTCCTAACGAGCTTCTGTAATACAAGGATTTGGTTGCAGGCGCAGTTCTAATTGGTTCTGAGGTAACCCCAGAAAACCCGGTAAAATTTTCCTGTGTTGGCTTGGTTTCTGTACTCGCTTCTAATGTATCACTCTCTTCCCTAAACTTTTTAGCGGCTTCTCTAAATTTGGCTAACCAATCGACAGGCTCCTCTGCAACCTCGGGTTCTGCAGATACACTATCTTCAATCGGTTCTGTTTTAGTAACTGTATCCTTTGAAGCTATAACAGGTGTTTCAACTATCTTTGGCTGCTCTTTAACAACATCTTCTGCCATTGATGCTTTTTTAGGTGTTTCTTTAACTGGTACGTCATCATGTAAATCACGCGGGGTAACGGAACCGGCTGGGTATAAAAAATCTATTATGTTTTTCTTTGAAAACCTATGTCTGCCTGTAGCAGTCTTTATCTCCGCATCAAGCTTACCTTCCTCCAAATATCTGTAAACGGATCGTAAACTGACTCCTAAAATTTCTGCAACCTCTGTGGATGTATATAAGCGTTCTTCAAGTTGTATCATGATCTAATGTAATCATTTACACAATACTGTGTCAATAAATGTATTTTCACTCGGAAGACAAAGACGTATACAAAGCGTAAATATCTGACATAACTATCAAAAGGTTGCTAAGAGATTTTTTGCGAGGTTATATATTGTTTTAAATTGTTTTCGTAAACCTTACAAGGAAAAACGGGAAAAGCCTTTAAAATACGTTTATATCTTGCCGGTTGAGTAAATAATCTGTACAACCAACTTAAATTTAGATTTTCTATAAAAATGGGTTCTTTTGGCTGATATCCTGTTAATAACGCGAATGTTCTACCTACACCCATAGAGACAGTTGCAGGAATTTTGTGTGCATTTCTTACAATCCATTTATCCTGATATCCATGATTATAAGCAACCAAGAGAATATCTATGTTAGATACCCCTTTTTCGCGCATTTCTTTTTTTATACAATCTACAGTCGCCTCATCATCTTTTGGTTCCCTATTAAATTTGGAGGTGCCACCAATTATATTTATGCCGGGGTACTTCGAAGATAATATATTTGCAGTTTCAGAAGCCATATCCGTAGATAAATTACCTAAGTCAAAACGGCCTCCGCCAAGTAAATAAAGTGTGTATTTTTTCTTTGCGGATAGGGCTGCCAACCTGTTTGTTAACTCCACACCGGTTATAGTCGCGTGTAATTCCTCCGGGCGTTCAACAACAGATAACCCTACCTTAATTCCTTCTATAAAAGTTTTAACAGCATACTCGTATTTATTATTAGCAAAAATTTTGGAGGTGCGTTCTAAAAAAGCGTTAGCGTAAAGAATCCCCGATCCATCCGGTACGGATAAGTCTGCGCTGTTAATAATATTTCTAAATTCATCATCCGTCTGAGCATCAAATATAAATTCTGGATTTGTGGTACAAATGTACCTTCCCGGCACTTTTTCTAATATAAGCTGTTCTATCTTGGTAATAGCATCCTCGTAGCTAAGTCCAAAATCAACATTCACTCCTAATATTTGTCTTCTGTAATGCATAAAATACGATCCTATCTTTTTATCATACTCTTGCTATACATATCAGCGTTTTCCAAAACGCGACTCAAACCTTTGACAACACAATACAAGGGATCTTCGGCCACATGAACTGCAATACCAGTATAGTCAGAAATATGCTTATCCAAATTGCGTAACGACGCGGAACCTCCGCTCAATACTATACCTTTATCTATAACGTCAGAAGCCAATTCGGGAGGAGTTTTTTCTAAAACAGCTTTAATAGCCATCGCGATCTGGTTTAATGGCGGAGCAAAAACGTTGACAATTTCCTGTGAAGTTATAACAACAGTCTTTGGAAAACCGGAAACTGCGTCCCTACCCTTTACTTCCATAGTACGATCCTTGGAAAGTGGTTGAGCTGCGCCGATTTCTATTTTTACCCGTTCCGCTGTATTTTCACCAACAACTAAACCATACGTCCGCCTTATATAAGAAACTATCGCTTCATCAAGCGTATTGCCTCCAACACGGATGCTACCGTGAGAAACCATTCCATACAATGACACAATTGCAATTTCTGTTGTACCGCCGCCGATATTAACTATCATGTTTCCTGCAGGTTCCGCAACGGCCAGGCCTGCGCCAATTGCCGCGGCTAAAGGTTCGGGTATCAGATAAGCACTCTTTGCCCCGGCAGAATAAGCTGCTTCCAAAACGGCACGGGATTCCACGGATGTAGCACCGGCAGGAATAGAAATCATAAGATCTGGTTTAATCAAACGCATTCTACCGACAACTCTGTTAATAAAATATCTTAAAAGGGCCTCAGTTACCACATAATCTGCGATTACACCTTCTTTTAAAGGTCTGGATATTACAATGTTATCCGGAGTCTTGCCCATCATAGCCCTGGCTTCGGTACCTACTGCCACAACACGATCATCGTCCACCGAAACTGCTACAACTGTAGGTTCGTTGACTACTACCCCTTTTCCCAGTACATATACCAGTGAATTTACGGTTCCCAGATCAATTGCAATTTTTTTGGATAACATATTTAGTTTATTTTTGGTAAAATGCTCCTATGCAGGGCTTAAAAAACATTTTACAGACTATTCTTACTTTGGCAATAATACTAGGTATTACCACAACCTTATACCTTTACACTTCCGGATACAGACTAAAGAAAGACGATCTTAATAATATAGATTTATCACAAACCGGAATGATAAGCACGAAATCGCTTCCCGAAAGCGCAAGTGTCTATTTAGACGGAAAGTTGATGACAGCCACAAACGACACTATTTCAGCAATAGAACCAGGGCCCCATTTGTTAAAGATAGTTAAAAAAGGCTTCGTCGAATGGCAAAAGGAAATCGAGATTTTTCCGGAATTAGTAACGGATATCACAGCAGTCCTGGTTTCCCAAAGTCCCCGTTTAGATCCTTTAACAAATACCGGAGCCCGAAAACCCAGTATTTCACCGTCTTTAGGTAAAATGGCATATTTTTCTACCGATAAGACGGACCCTGGCATTTGGGTAATTCCGCTGCGTGGAACTTTAAGTCTTTTTAAAGCGGCTCCGACTGTAGCTATAGAAGATACCCGTTTTACCAAATATTCCGACGGACAAAAAATCGAGTGGTCGCCCGATGAAAACAAACTTCTTGTGGAAGCCAAAAATAAGATATTTTATCTGATTGATTTAACCAAAAACACAGCGGAAACCACTGCATCGCCCGAACTCGTTAAAAAAGATTGGAATCTACAAATAATGGAAAAACGCCAGGAATTTGTAGATAAACTGGATATACCTGCTGAAATAAAAAAGATTGCCCTCTCAGATGCGGCTAAATGGTCACCGGATGAGAAAAAGTTTCTGTTCACCAGCCAAACCGGACAGACTATAGATTACAAAGTTTATAATATGGAAGATCCTCTTCCGGTGGGAGAAAAGGTTGAAACCCTGGTATTTACAACTAATGTAAAGGACCCGCAACCTGCTATTACATGGTATTCCGACAGTTTTCATTTGATTCTGACCGAGGGTGACGTAGTGGGTGCGAAAAAAGGAAATATTAGTCTGATCAGAATAGACGGGACAAACAAAACCGAAATTTACAGCAACACTTTGATGGACAACGAAGTATACAGCTCACCAGATGGAGAAAAAGTTATAATATTAACCTCTTTTAAATCCGGGGAACAAACGGATTTGTACACGGTGAGTATCAGATAACACTTCAACAATTTTGATACTTATAGATCCTGAACATCTTTTAATTTTGCTGTTACTACTAACCTATTTAGAGTTGTGCCGGGAGGATCACAAGTCTGTAACGTTAAAACCGGCTCTATTACGGGACGTGTGATCGGATTTGTATTCCACCCCTCATGCGTCTCAATATTAACTACATAATAGGTATAAAGTTTGTTTTTATATACTATGCGGATTGTATCGTTAAGTTCGATTTTTCTTAGCAAATTAAAGGTTGTAGCGTATTTACCTAATTCCCAAAAATTTAACGAGGCATGTGCGAATAGGTATGTATTTCCGGGGTCTTTAGAAGGCTTATCGGAATTTATAGCGTGCGCCACCCCTTGCTTTAACGCGTCAGTATAAGCTTCGTGGTTAGAGATTGACACATTAGGTACCACAGGGGCATTAACACCTATTTTTTCTATGATGATACTAAACTCATTACTGGCGGGTGTTTCAATAATTGCACTACCCGAAAGAAATCTGGCAAAAACACTGTCTTTTACTCCTTTTTTTGAAGGTTCCCCTTTTCCAACGTCAACAATATAATCCTGATGTTTTTGTTGCTTTATAAAATACCATGCCTCGGAATACAAAAGCGGTCCGAACGAAAACACAAAAAGAGCCAGTCCAAGCACAACTAAAACCCATGGCAGATACTTAGATAAGACTTTTCTCATATCTACAATAGTACCATTTAGAGTAGTGGTCTTTACATGCTGCATGTATACTAGTAAATATGAAAATATTAAAAATAGGTGCCGTATGGTGTTCAGGATGCTTGGTTATGCGCCCAAGATGGCAAAAAATTGAAAAGCAAATACCCGGCTTGGACACCGAATACTTTGAGTACGATGAAAGAAAAGATATAGCCGAAAAGTATAATATCGAGAATACGAAACTTCCTGTGTTTATTTTTATAGATAAAGAAGGCAAAGAATTAGAAAGAGTAACAGGGGAGGTAGCCGAAAAAACCCTAATTGATTTAATTAACAAATACAGGAATCTGTAATATTTCAGTTGAATTCGGGTAAATATATGAAAAATCTTGTGAAATTTATTTTTATTAGCATACTGTTTTTAACTGTGCTTACAAGTACAAACAGCTTTTCCTACGCCCAAGAAACAAATGACCTAAATATTCACCTATTCCATTCCACTACATGTCCGCACTGCAAAGCTGAACGTAAATTTTTAGGAAAACTATTACAGAACTATCCCAACGTAAAATTGCATGAATATGATGTGGATAACAAATCCAACGTTAAAATACTTATAGCTACAGCCAAAAGGTTAAACACAAGTATTAGTGCAGTCCCCTTTTTGGTAATAGGTGAAGATTACATTGTGGGTTATCAAAGTGATGACACCACGGGTGTTGAGATAGAGACAAAAATCAAAGAGGCTCTAATCACTCATCCCGTGGATATTGTAGGAGAAATTGCGGCTGAAGCTGCAAAAGATAAAAAACCAACACAAACTACTGAGTCAAACAACAGGCCGGTAGTGGGGTCAATAAAAGTACCCTTTATTGGTAATGTTGAGATATCAAAGCTCTCACTCCCCACACTCACCGTATTAATCGGGTTGTTAGATGGATTTAATCCGTGCGCCATGTGGGTATTGTTGTTCCTTATTAGTCTGCTTATCGGCATGCAGGACAGAAAAAGAATGTGGATTTTGGGCGGCACGTTTATTGGGGTATCTGGATTGATTTATTACATGTTTATGGCCGCCTGGCTAAACGTTTTTTTGATAATTGGGTATGCAGCAATAGTCAGATATGTGATTGCCGTGTCTGCGGTGGCTATCGGAGTTTACTATTTACGAAGATACATGAAGAATAAAGACGGTGGATGTGAAACCGCCGATTACTCTAAAAAACAACAAATATTCGATAAAGCAAAGAAAGTGGTATCTCAAAACAACTTAGCAGTCGCCATAGTCGGAATAGCAAGTCTGGCCATTGCGGTTAATGTACTCGAGTTACTATGCTCTGCAGGTTTACCTGCTGTATATACAAAAGTACTTTCTATGACACAAATGCCTAAAATCGGATATTATCTGTATTTGTTGGGATACGTGCTCTTTTTTATGGCTGACGATTTAATCGTATTCTTTGTAGCTATGTTTACATTTAAAGCTATAGGAATTGAAAGCAAATATTCAAGGTATTCACAACTTGTGGGCGGATTAGTTATGCTGGCACTCGGAATTGTAATGCTTGTTAACCCCGCACTTTTAACTTTTGGGCAATAATCTTTGGTCGGGGTGGGCGGACTCGAACCGCCGACCTCACGGTCCCGAACCGTGCACTCTACCAACTGAGCCACACCCCGTTTTTTATTGTTTTTGGTGCCCCCAGCGGGAATTGAACCTGCATTTCACACTTAGGAGGCGCGCGTTCTATCCGTTGAACTATGAGGGCTGAAACTAGCCTATTTTAACAGTTTAATAAGTATTTAAACAGACGCTGATTTGATACGTATTTGAAAAAAAGTGCCCCCTTTTGGTTAATTGGTTAATCAACCATTAGGGGGCGAAGGTCTCCTTACCGGGTCAAGAAGCATCTTGGGTTTCCCAATCAGGGATGAAGATCATCAACAAACCGAAGAATCCCGGTACTATCAATCCAACCAAATCCTGCGTAACTCCGGGGAACAACGTCTCATACATCAACCACGGTGTGCTTTGTAGCATCACACCAAAAACTAATGTGAAAATGCCCAGGGACATCAAGGCAGCCCACATTATCGCTACTAACGTACGGGTCGTGTCCGATAACAAAATAGCGCCAACGGTGCTAAAACACAGCAACATAAATCCCCACTCTTTGGCGCTTGGCATGCCCCCGTTCTTGATTTCGGCCACAACAGGCAAAAATCCGGCGATGAACCAAGAAATCACCGCGCAAAAAACCAAGATAAAACGTACTTTCTTTGTGCTCATTTCTCCCTTCCTTGTGAGATTTCTTATTTTTTTTTATTTGATTAAGTGTAAACGCATTATACTATAGGATTCTGAAGCGTCAAACAGGTAGCTTAGGGCACGCAAGATATTACAAAAAGAAAAAACGTCTTGGGATTGTGTTAGTTTGAAGCTAATTACACAACCTTACGACGTTTTTTTGCTCACATCAAAAGATCAATGAGAGCATCGGTGATCAGGAGCATGATGCGCGCAACAACAATAGCTACTATAAGAGCGGCATTTTGGTGACCTTTCTTTTGTAGCCACTTTCCGATGAGGTATGAAACCCCTATTCCGATTACCGCCGAGACTAGTTTCGCCACAAACATGTACATATTATCTCCTCTTATCTACTTATTTGGGAAGTTATTATTCTAAGTGGCGCTATTGCCCTATAGTACACAGGCTTCGAGGATGTGTCAACTGGCGGAGGGGAAGAGATTCGAACTCTTGAGACCCTTGCGGGCCTAGTGGTTTTCAAGACCACCGCACTCGACCACTATGCGACCCCTCCATACCGTAAGCTACTCATTATAAGACTTTAAAGCCGGTTTTATCAACGTTACATCCCAGATAATTACTTCGGCGGGTAAGTTGTTTTTCATAGATTAGCCAAACAAAATTTTATGAAGAGATGTAACCATGTTTACAACGTAGGTAGCGGCATATATTGTATAACACTCCTGACCTGAATCATCCTTAAAAACCCAGTTTTCTTTGGTCATCGTTACTTTGTCGCCATCCGCATTGTATACAAGTTTTGGTTGTATTTCATAATCTTCCAGATAGTCTTCCGCAATTTTAACCGGATACGCGCTTCGTAGTAAAATTTTTGGAACTCCCTGAAGTGTGCTGGCAACAGACATAAGTTCGGCGTCAGCATTTAAGCGTTCTTCAATAGAATGTATTCCCTCCCTATCGCCTTCTTTGGATACGTATTTGGCCACACCATAACCGGAACAAAGTGTGTTGTCACAAACAAAGTATATTTCGTCAGATAATTTGTCATATTTAATGAACTGGCTCGGGTTAAAAAGCAAATTTTTGGATGTCTGGCAATATGGGCATACTCGGCGATTTGTCATTCGGGCATTTAATATTTCATTTGGAGTATCAATTAGTATAAAAAAGTCAGGATCGTCCCGGTAATTTATTAAATCTCTAAAATACAAAGAGGCGGAAATTTGATCCATGTTTCGCGGTAAACCGTCTATGAAAAGCGCTTTCTTGCCCATCATCGAAATCTCACGTTTTAACAAACATAATAAAAACTCAGTTGGTATAGATATTTTGTCTTGCGTACGATTTTTTAAGGCGTCTAAAGACTCATCAATAGACAAAAATCCCCGGTAATTCTTTTCCAGATACGACCTGAGTTCCGCCGCTGCGGTGGGGTCTTCTATCAGCATATGAACTCGCCTAATTACATCACCCACAGAGATGTGAGCCATCCGGTTAGCACCAAAAATATCCTCAGTCATTTTGGCGTATGTGCCTTTTCCGGCAAGTTTTTTAGCCATCATATAAGCGATAAAACTGTTGGTATCCAGATAAGTCTTAATCTGCTCTATTTTGTTACCTAATTTTGCGTGAAAATACTTTAAGCGGTCAACAGGGTCCGTTAAATCGTACACATTGCCATCCGACAATGCTTTAGAGTTGAAAAACGGATAATCCATAGGAATATTCTAGTACAGATAGAGATCTTCGTGAACCCTTCGATAAGAGACGATATCTTCTTCTTTGAACCAAAGTTTAATTTCCTGCTCCGCTTCTTCTGGAGAACCTGATGCATGAATTAAATTGTAAATGGTTCGTTTTCGTCTGTTTGCGGCAATTGCGGAATCTAAAGAAAAATCTCCTCTAATTGTGCCTGGTTCCGCTTTGGCAGGAACTGTATGCCCCACCAAGGATCTTATTCTTTCTATAGCGTTCACGCCTTCAAAAACAATAGCCAAAACCGGTCCGGAGATTAAAAAATCCACATTCCATTGTTTTACCATTTCTCCTACTTTCAAAGGATCTGTTGTCCCCATGTTTGACATTAAATCTATGCCGTATTTCTCGCAATCATCAATGGTACGTTGACCTACAATTAACTTCCATTCATCGGTGTCGGGATAATGTTTTTTCGCCAAAGCCTCATCGGCATGAATCATACGGACAGCAACCATTTTTAGGCCAGCCCGTTCAAAACGGTGAAGAACTTCACCAACTATTCCGCGTTTAACCGCGTCAGGTTTTAATAATACTAAGGATCGTTGAATCATAGTAGCTATTCTAGCACAACATCTTCCAACTCGTAACTGGAGTCATCGAAATATTTAAAAACTGAAAATCTGGGCGATTGCAGATTACGCTCACCCGTCAGGGCACCAACCAAAACATGGTTTAATTTAGGTTTAACTGGATCGGAAACGGAATCGGATATGTGCAAGTCCGCTGCAATAACGGCTTTAACATCGGTACCTCGGATAATGTCTAAAAGCATGTTTCGCTGTGTCATTAGCTCTGTTACATCCTCTCCGTTAACCTTACCCATATATTTGTTGAGTTTTGGATAATACAAGGGCTGAGACAAAACAACAAAATCAGCGTCCGTTACTTCCTTTTTAAACCATTCAATGTTTTCTGAATCTACTACTGTATAATTAGCGCCATTATCAAGAAAAACAAACTTTACACCTTCAATCGTCACAGTTTGTTTTTTGGCGCCAAAAACCTCAAAAAAGTTTTCGTAACCTACCGACTTCCATAGGTCATGATCTCCTGCAAGCGAATAGTAATCAATATCGTAACTATCCATGATTTTCTTTGCCGCTGTTAAATCTTCAATTAATCCTAGCTTGGTATAATCACCCAAAAAAAATATCTTGCTTATTCCCATCGCTTTAGTTTTATCTAAAGCTTTTTTCAGATTTGTATAGTCACTATGCACATCTGCCAGAATAGCCAATTTGATCCGAGTATTTTTGTTGGTAGTAGCCGCGCCGGCTACCTGAGGCTGTTCATTTTTGTCTACTTCTACTGTAGGTTGTGAGGCTAAAGTTTCTTCTGAGTTCTTATCGGTATCATTCCCTGTTAAATTTTTGTCCGATAAACGTGTCGCGAATTTTTCTACAACTTGAACTACCTTATTATTTTCGAGATCAATGTTTAATTTCGCCAATAAAGGCTTTGTTCTAATCAAAACGGTCTCAGTACTCAACTGGCTTAAACCTCTGACAGCGAATGTAATTACTAAAATAAAAGCTGTTAAAACCACAACCGCCGCAAAGGGGCGCAGAAAACCCATGCCAAAACCTGAATAGGATTTTTTTCTCGCGGACATACTATTATTTTACCTGAAATTTTCGGTTTTACATCTTTTCCGGGGAACTGATTCCCAGGATATTTAGGCCGTTTTTGATAACTATTCCCACGGCAGCGTTTAATTGCAATCTAAAAGCTTTAGCATCTGGTTCTACGGTCTTCAAAATACTTACATTATTATAAAAACTGTTATAGCGTTTAGCTAATTCAAACAAAAAATCAGACAAAAGGTTTGGTGCAAACTCCACAGCGGATTTTTGCACAACTTCAGGAAATCGGCACAACCAACGCAACAAGGCACTTTCATCCGGGTTAGGTGTATAGGTTGAGGTTAAATTTTGGTTATTCAGTAGATCAATATCACCGGACTTAGCACTGACTGAGTGGCTTCTAACATACGCGTATTGCATATAAGGTCCCGAATATCCTTTGGTATCTAAAGCTTCATCCAAATCGAAAACTAAATCCTGAAAAGTATTGGTTTTTAACATTTGAATCTTAATGGCTCCATTTCGCACTTCACGGGCGTATTCAAACTCTCCGTATTTCTCCTGTAGTTCTTTATCGACAAAATCAATAAAATCATCTATTTTTACACCCCAACCTTTACGTCCGGACATTTCGTAAAACTTCTTGTCATCAGAGGTATCCATACCTAACTTTTCTGCTGTTGCTCTGGAGATATATACAAAACCATAGTTAACGTGTTTCATCTGAGAAGCTTGTTTTTCGTAACCCAAATATTTTAATTATTTTTTGACAGCCTCCATCGCGTAAGTTTGCTCCATACCAATTACGTCAAACACGAAATTAACATTAGAAAAACTAATATCCGATCTATCTGCCGCATCACTTGTGGTTCTCCATAGTGTTTTAGTCTGCGTACCTGTATCCCAAGGTTTGTAGTTAAAATCCAAATCCAGCAAACCGAATTTCCACATATGATAAGCAATATCCTTGCCAGTGTAGGTCGGAATACCGTTAGAACGTACTATTATCTTGTCTTTTTCGATTTGGTCGCCCTGTCGTCCTTGTTCTTCCGATGCCGAAACCTGTTCATCCCCCATTTTTACTAACCAACAGCCTTCCGAAGCACCTTCCGTTGCTTTGTAAACGTTTGGATTTGACTTTAAATATGCGAATGCTTTTTCCCACATTTTTAGGTTTAGGATATCCGATTCGTAAATTACAACATCGTAATCTATATTCAAACTAGAAAATGTTTTCAACTGTTCCAGGAGTATCTTATCCGCTAACTCCTTTTGGGTTTTAAACTCGGGGCTCGTAGGATCTTCCAATTTTTTTAATAATTGTTGCCTGGACTCCTTTAGCTCCTCACTCTGGTTAATTTGGCTCTCCATAGCGGCATATACATCCCAGGCATAATGATCAAATTTTTTATAGGGAGCAGGTGATATATCTCTGATTCTAGTAAGACCCATGTTGGACGTAGCGACCTGGACTCCGACATTATTAGCGTAGTATTGAACCTCGACGTCATATCCTAAAAACTCGTATACTCTTTCTAAAAATTGACCTACGCAGGCGTTTCGTAAGTGGCCTACATGCGCAGCCTTATTAGGATTCACATTTGAATGTTCAAGAGCAATACGAAATCCTTTACCCAGATCACATGACCCATAGGTGTTTTTGCGTTCTAAAACTTCGGTGAGTAAATTTCTTAACCATATATCTGATATCTTCATGTTGATAAAACCAGGAGCCACTATAGAAACCGAAGATATTAAAACAGGATGTTCTTTAACCAGAGGTGATTCTGATATCCTATAAGATACCGCTTTGGCAATTTCCATTGGTGATTGCTTTAGCTGCTTAGACAATACTAGAGCAACGTTACATGCGTAATCCCCAAAGGATTCATTGGCAGGGTGCTCGATTTTAAACTCCATATCGTTAAGCCCATACAGGGATTCAACTATATGTGTAATTTCATTTTGAATCAGATTTGATGTAGAAATCATGCAGAAGCATCATATCATTGCTTACAGCGTAAATTCAACATTCCCTTCTTCGCTCGTAATATGCACACGGCAACCTATACCTTCTAAATCTCCTATTACTTGCGGGCTTGGATGACCGAACTTGTTTGCTCCTACAGAAATCACACAATGTAAAGGGTGCAATTTGTCTAAAATGGCCTGTGAACGCCCTGTAATTGACCCGTGATGAGGAACTTTGTAAACTTCCAGGCTGCCATCAATTAGTTTTAAGACTGCCGGAGTTAAAACACTGTCAATTATTTCCCCCGAAGCGTCTCCTGTAAACAGAATTTCATAAGTACCAAAGTTAAATAACATAATCAGAGATCGATCGTTTTCATTTTTAATTTTTGAAACATCCTCGGGCGGCCACAGGATATATATTTGTAAATTAGGTCTGCCCAAAATTGTGTGTGAAAACATTTGACCGGACTGTACATCTTTAAAAAAATCTGGGGGCAGATTTAAAAACATATTTTTTGAAAATAAACCGGCGAAGGTTGTTTTCGAAAAGGAGTAGCCGGAGACGTCGTTAAACGTAGCAAAGCTTTTTGAACATCTTGTTATTAAACTAGGCAAGTTTTTTGTATGATCAGCATGGAAATGTGAAATATAAAAAAAACGAATCTTACACACAGGATATGTCATAAAACTCAGAATTGAATAGTCAACCGATAAGTCAGTTCCCCCGTCGATCAACATGTAGCCCAAGTTTCCAAGATTAAATATTGCCGCATCCCCTTGTCCAACATTTAAAAAAGTAACAGATATAGAATTAGATTTATATCTAAAGTTCAGGGCAAGAAAAAAGTAAAATAACAATCCGATTATGACTAAATTTTTTCCTGACATTTTAACCCCCTACTTCTGCGGCTAAATATCACAGTTAATACCACTAGTAACAAGTAATAACATATAAGCTTGGTAGCACTTAAATTTGTCTGGCTACTAATAAACTCATACTTTCCCATAAAATCTATTCCATAAACAAAGATAGTAAGAAACGGGTAACAAACAAAAAAGACAAAAGGCGCAAATTGTGTATGCATATATATGTCAATAAACGAAGTAAAAACGGTTAAAAAACCTAAAATGGTACTTATAGGTATAGTCCACAAAAGTACCATGTTAATTAAGGGTGAAAAAATACTTATTCGCGAAAAAGCAAAAACTATAAAAGGAGTAACAATAATAGAGGCAGCTAACGAAGCGCTTAAATCAGATATAAACATGTTTGGGAGTACTCTTACATATTTAGTCATCATTTTATTTATACCTGTTGAATACAACAGTAACCCTAAAGTTGCCCCCGATGACAAAACAAAGCTGTAAGAAGTCAGCAACGACTTGTTAGTCAATATCATTAATATACATGTGAAACACAATACATAAACCCCTTGAACAGATCTTCCCGATAATTTTGCAACAAGGAGTATAGAGGACATCAGCCACGCCCTCACAATCGGGGGCTCAAACCCTGTTGCCAAAGCGTAAATTAATGACAGTACTATATATAACAAAGTATGACGCAAGGTAACTCTATTTCCAATAACAGTTTGGCATATATTTAACACTAACGATATGTTATAGCCGGAAACAACAGCTACGTGTATTGTACCTGTGTTAATTAGTTTTTGTTTAAACTCAGGGACTTGTGACAAATCATCTAGACCTAACGTTAACCCTTTTAATAAAGTGCTCTGAGGCGCGGGCATAAAAACGTCCCAATAATCTGTTAGACTACTGAGAATACTACTATCACTGTTTATCATATCGTAAATTTACTTTTTAACTGGTCTACGACACTTTTCGGTAACTTTACTTTGCTTATTAGTTGGTCAAAACTGGTATACGGCCTGTTTTGAATTATTTTAGTTGCATAAGATTCACCTATACCTTTAATGGCTAATAAATCGTTTTTGCTACAACTATTAATATTCAGTGTGACGTTTGACTGAGTATCCGACGGTATAACAAGTCTCTCGGAGTTTTGATCTGTTTCTGCCAACGACTGATTTAAAACTTCAAACGTGATTTCGTTTCTCCATGGAATATGTAAATTCTGAGCGTCCGCTAATTTTGAAGCAAGATTTAAAGTCGATCTAATGTACGAATCATCCGCCCCTTTGCTAATACCACCAGCCAGTTTTAGCGCATCTACTACCCTGCTGTTATTAGGAAGTGTGTACACCCCAGGTTTATTAACAGCCCCTGATACGTAAACTAGAATATCCTCCGCGTCGTTCAGAGGGGAGATTTCAATATGAGTAGGAGCTGTATCGCCCACTACCGGAGATACCGGGTACGAATTGGTTTTATAGCTTAGATAAAATCCATAACTACTTATGCATAACCCCATAAACCCAACCAACAATATTACAACCCTGCTTTTCAATATATTAATGGCAGAATCAAGTCCAAACATAACGCTATATAAACACATAAAAGAAGATGCTAAGAGAGCCGTAACTCTCATTTGAGTAGATAATAATATTTAACGCATTATTACCGAATATACATGCCGTGTTAGCAATTTATTCATCCCAATTCCCGCATATTAAACGCAATTATCGGAAAATAAAATAGCGCTTTTGTGAATATAAATACAAGAGAGAATATAAGTTATGGGGATCGGATTTAATCCTTTAAAGCTTCTTTGATAATTTCTCTAAAGATCGGGCTTCTGTGTAGATCTTTAATCAGATTCACAAATTTAACTTCGTTGATGTGGTAGTACACTTCTCTACCGCGTTTTTCGTTCTTAAGAAAACCCAAAGACGCAAGTATTCTAAGGTGATGAGATGCAAGATTTTCTTCAACATTTAGCCTATCTGCAACCTGAGTAACATTCTTCTGTCCGTCGCTCAAGTATTTTAGAATTTTTAAACGATTGTCATCAGATAACGCCTTCGATAGCTTTGAAAACAGCATGCCGCTATAATACAACAGCTATTGTAACAATGCAACGCCGACTATAATTCACCTTCACATTTATACTGTATAGACTCCATAATATGCCGTTCGCTTATGTCCTCCACCCCTTCCATATCTGCCAGGGTTCTTGCTACACGTATAATTTTATGGCAGGATCTCGGAGATAATTTGTACACATCGCAAGCCTTGTTTAAAAGTAATGCTTCGGGGTGCCTGATTGCAGCATATTTTGGCAGCAATGTTAAATTTAAGTCTCTGTTTATAATAGGCCCACAGTTTTTGTAACGAAATCTCTGTATTTCACGGGCTTGGGCAACTAAAGATCTTAAATATCCGGAAGTATATTCAGGGGTTGAGGACTTTTTATTTAACAAAATATCCGGAATTTTAGTCATGCGTACGAGCAGATCCAACCTATCCATGATCGGTCCGGATAATTTGCTTAAATAATTATGTATGTCCCTATCCGTACAAGTGCACGCCCTCGCCGTATCTCCCTGATACCCACATTTACAAGGGTTAGAGGCGGCAAGAAGTGTGAATTTTGCCGGAAATTCTATGTTGTAACGTGCGCGTGCAAGAGATATATACCCTAGCTCTAGAGGCTGACGTAAAACTTCAATTACCTGCCGGGGAAATTCGCAAAATTCATCCATAAATAGAACACCTAGATGTGCCAGCGTAATCTCACCTGGACGAGGAACAGACCCTCCCCCTATCATACCCACATAAGTAGTGCTATGATGAGGAGTTCTAACCGGAGGTAAAGTCATAATCCCATCGGAATAATTTATAAGTCCGGTGTAAGAATATACCTTCGTTACTTCTAAGGATTCTTCAAAACTTAAATTGGGCAGAATACTTGGCAGAGCAGATGCTAAAAGTGTTTTACCTATACCTGGTGAACCTATCATTAACATGTGATGCCCTCCCGCGGCAAGAACTGCTGCCATTTTTTTGGCTTTTTCGTGTCCTACAATGTCATCAAACAATAATGTAGCGACATTATTCTCTGCGTATAGCTTTTCCGTCCCTTCTTGATAAATGCGCGGAACTTTGATATGAATGCCTTTTAAATGGTCCAGTAAGTCGGACAAATGTTTAAAACAATACACAGGTAAGTTGGGACAACCACTGCACACTTTATGATCAGTTTCAGATATGTATACTGCGTTGTAACCATTTTCTAAAGCGAACAAAGCCGCATTAAACGTACCTCTGGTGTGTCTAATAGTGCCATCTAACGACAATTCTCCATAATATAGTTCGTTTTCCTGAATCTCAATATTTTCACTGACACTTAAAATACCTACAGCAATAGCCAAATCATAAAAAGAACCTTCCTTATTAATATCTGCCGGAGCAAGGTTCACAGTTATTTTTTTGTTGGGAAACTTAAATCCGCACTGTTGAATTGCAGACTTTACACGATGTTTGCTCTCTTCTATAGATTTATTCGGCAGGCCTACTATTTCAAAACCAGGTATTCCGGCATTAGAAATATTTACTTCCACATCCACCGGCAATATGTCTAAACCATAAAACGCCAATGATTTAATTTTCTTTAGCATAATATGTTCCCTCCTTTAGAAACACCAGATCGCCAGATAATAAAGTCATAAGAGTTTTGCTTAAAGTCACTAAAGGTACCTTTAAATACGTGGCTAAGTCTGTCACGCTCATCGGCGCGATCCTTAGAGCATCTAAAATTCTGGCCGAGTCTTCGGAAAAATCTGCATTTTTTCTCATGTATAAATCAATGTTTTTAGGTAATGCAAGGTCTTTTGCTAAACTATGCCCGGATACCACTGCCTTAGCGTACGAAAACAGCAGCTTATAAATACCCGTAGAATAAGGACTAAATATGTTACCTGGTACCACATATACGAAGCGCTTGTATTTTTGCGCAAAATCAGCAGTTAGCAGAGATCCACTACCTTCTGCCGCCTCCACGATCAATATTGCCTTACTCATACCAGCGATTAATCTGTTCCTACGCACAAATGACCACTTTTTAGGTTCAAAAGAATCAGGATACTCCGACATGACAACACCTTCATTTTGAGTAATTTCATTAATCAATCTACGGGTGTCTATAGAAACCTTGTAATTCAAGCCAAAAGGCAGAATTGCTACGGTCTTTACAGACTTTTTTAGACACATCTCGTGCACTGAGGTATCAACTCCCCGCGTTAAACCGGACACTAAAGTACAGTCATAAGCGGACAAATCCGATACGAACCTGGACACTACATTTGTGCCATAAGGTGTAATATTTCTTGTACCTACAATACCTATGCAATTCGCAAAAGTCTTTTCTCCGATATTCCCAAGGTAGTTTAATGCTTCCGGCGGATCCGGGATTGTTTTAAGCAATAAAGGATAAAGTGGATCATTCTTGGGTATTTGCACATAACTACGGTATAGGTAAATATGTAAATTTGAAGAAGGGATTTGATATTTTGAGTAGTGACGACCCCCTTTACAGCTATGGTATTATTCTTTCAGATAAGCATTACTAAATTAATATATTACATATGACAGAGTTCATTAGCGTAGAAAAACTAATAGATGAAGCCAAAAATAAAGGTTTAAATTTTGGTAAGGGCGATCCTTACAACCGTCTAAGGTATTACACAAAAATCGGCTGGCTCCCAAATATGAAGCGTAAAATGGATAACGAAGGTAACGTTAAAGGCCACTACCCCGCATGGGCTTTGGATCGGCTATTACAAATAGAAGAGTTAAAAGAACATGGCGCGCAAAACGATGAAATCTCAAAAAAGCTTCAGGTAAAAAATAAGTTTCAGACCGTGTTTTCAGTTTTTACAGAAAAGGAATCCAGAAACCAGATTATAATGTATGCAATACTGTCGTTGCTATTTGTAATAGTACTAAATGAATTCGGGATACTTAAAATCGGGAAAACTAAAGATGAATTTACCTCATCACTTCTGCTTCAGTTACCTAATCAAATTTTGGATAGCGGTACGGCATTTATGCCCAAAAATCAAAAAGCTGTATTTATAAAAACTCCTTTAGTTAAATCAAATTCCAGAATTTATGTCAGCTTTAATAACGAATATGCACCGGCTACCAGATATTGGACTTCCGATGTCCGAGAGTATGAGGGGTTTTTAGTTGAAACTGATTCACCACTATTCGAAAATTCGGAATTTTCATGGTGGGTTACGAATTAAACTTTTAGCCCATATATCGCCATTCTCGTTACGAGAAACTACCTATTGACTCATCCTAACAAACGTGAATAAATTAATGCATGAATAGTAATAATCAGAATTTATATATTGTGGAAAAAATATCCAAACTAATACCTATTTTATTAAGTTTCCTGATGCCGGTTTTCTTCTTATCCATAACGTCAGAGTTTTTCGAATTTAATAAATTCGCATTACTTCTGATAGGAACTCTCCTACTCTCTGTTATGTGGGTAATAAAACTTATATCGGGTCAAAAAATTGAATTAACAAAATCGTCTGTTGACTTATCATTAATCGTTTTAACAATTGTGATGGCATTAAGCACTATTTTTTCTTTAAATAAATCCGTGAGCATTTATGGTAGCCAAGGCAGATGGTTCCCCGGGTTATTTCCGATGCTCGGGTTTTTGTTTTACTACTATCTAGCAGCTCCGGTGCTTAAAGAAACAAAAACTTTAAAAATGGCCTTTTATGCGCTAATCGCCGGATCTTCCGTCTCCACAATTGTTGCTATTCTTTCTTACTTTAATGTTTACATAGGAAGTGCTGATTTTATGAGTATTCCTAACTTTACATTAGTAGGCTCCACTACTTCTGCCTTAATTTTAGCCGCAGTAGCCATGGTAGGAGCCTTAGCCGCGCTAGCGTATGAACAAAATATACCCAGTAAAATGTTATTAGTTACATCAATTCTTTTAAATTTCTTTTACGTCGCACTCACAGGATCAATGGTCGGATGGGCAATACTCGCAGTAGGAGCTGTTTGTTTGTTTGTGATGATAGACTTTCGGGGATACTCAACTAATAGATCTACTTCCATGATCTTAGTGGGAGCTATGTTGGCCATTGTATTGCTAAACGTCGTCCCAAATACCAAAAACGCATTAAAGAATCCAAACATGGCTGCAGAAATTACCTTACCTTTCAACGATAGTTGGATTGTTGCTACATCTACAATCAGAGATTATCCTCTTTTAGCAACAGGGCCATCTACATTCTATCTTAACTATTCCAGATACAGACCTGTCTCCGTAAATAACACCCCTGTCTGGAACGTACGTTTCGACAAACCACATGATGAACTACTTAATTCAATGGCAACCTTAGGTATTGTCGGATTAGCCGCAGTACTCTACTTCGCCAGCAGAGTTGCAAAGTTCGCATGGTCAGCAAAGAATATACAAGATGAATCTGGGTTGGTAAGAGTAATTTCAGTATCCTTACTAGCAACATTGCCGGTTTTCTTATTCACTTACGCGACAGTCATTAACACATTTGTACTATTCCAATTGCTGATTATGGCAATCGCGGCACACGCCGTAACAAAAGAAGCTGCCAAAGGCGCGGAATTAATCGAAATTAATTTTGCTTCCATAGCGGCCGTTACTACAATCGGCGAAGCTGGAGCTATAAAGAGAGAATATTTTCACTACGTCGCGGCTGCACCAATGTTATTAATCGCAGCATATGCAGGATTCTTATTCTACAAATCGTACGCGGCGGAATTCTATATCAGAAAATCAGTAATTGCAGCTCAAAGTAACAACGGGTCAAAAATCTACGAGTACCAATCAAAAGCGATTAATCTCAATCCCCGACGTGATACATACCATGTAGCGTATGCTCAGACAAACCTTGCCTTAGCAAATGCTTTAGCTTCTAAAGAAAATTTAACTGACGAAGATAAAACCACCATCCAAACTCTTATTGCACAATCAATTAGAAGTTCAAGAGTCGCTACCGAAGTGCTAAACCCATTAAATGTAGTTAACTGGCAAACAAGAGCTTTGATATATAGAAGTATTTTGGGTGTAGCCGACAATGCTGCTGAATGGGCAATCGCCTCCTACAACACTGCTATTCAGCTAGATCCTTCTAATCCTGCATTAAGATTAGATATAGGCGGAATTTACTTTGCTCAGCAAGATTACTTATCTGCAGCTAATTATTTCAGACAGGCAACATCGTTAAAGGCAGACTACGCAAACGCTCATTACAATTTTGCGCAAGCACTTATAAAGCTTAACGATCCCGCAAATGCTAAAAGAGAATTAGAGATTACTAAAACTCTGGTTGCCCAAGGATCACCGGACTATCAAAAAGTTGAGCAAGATTTGGCTTCCTTAAGTCAAAAACCTACAGTAGCAGGTGCTCAAAATACGAAACCAACTGTTGAACAGCTAACGGGTCAAACCACAAATGGACAAACATTACCACAGGAACCTTTGACAAAGCCTGTAGAAACTCAGAACAACGGTACACAAAATTTGAATCTTCAAGACTTACCACAAGGGTCACAGGTGGGTGCCACACAGCCTGCACAGCAATAACACAAAGCTGATTGATTAAAAACAATTCAAAATCCCCCGCGTTTAGCGGGGGATTTCTGTTAAAAGCCGTTGGGTAAACTATTATTGGTGGACCGTAGCGGGATCGAACCGCTTACCTCTTCTATGCCATAGAAGCGCTCTGCCAATTGAGCTAACGGCCCAAGCCGAGATATTATAACCAAAACTAATACTTTTTTACATCTTTAGTTTTTACTTTTTCGGTCTGAAAAACCATTCTTCTGTTAGGAAGGTTTGAGGGGTCATAAAGTTTTGTAGGAGATACAGTTTCAAATTTTTCTCTGGCAGGGGCTTGTCTTAGTTCTTTTTCGATAGCGATCAGTAAATCATCCCTACCCTTGCCCGACGCTGCAGAGATACCAATTACTGAAATTTTGTATTTATCCTTAAATGCCTTTTTTATCTTTTCAAATGAATCCAAAACTTCGGTGATATCCAGTTTATTAATAATCGTTAACGCAGGCTTTTCTATAACCTTCTCATTATATTGTTGGAGTTCGTTTCTAAGCATTTCGTATGAATTAAGACTTGAAGTTACGTAATCATCACCTTTTATGTCAAACAAGGGATCTATAATAAACAAAAGCATTCTTGTACGCTCTACATGCCTTAAAAACTGGTCTCCAAGACCTTTGCCTTCGGCTGCACCTTCTATTAGTCCCGGAATATCTGCGATAACCGTGTGCCCAAGAGTTGGAAGTTCCAAAATCCCCAGGTTAGGACTTAATGTTGTAAACGGATAATCTCCTACTTTGGCATTAGAGCGCGTTAAAAGGTTTAAAAGTGTGCTTTTACCCGCGTTTGGTACACCAACCAAACCTATGTCCGCAACTAATTTTATTTCTAACTTTATTGTTTTCACCTCACCCCGGACACCTTCGGTATATTGAGTCGGAGTTTGATTAGTCGAACTTCTGAACCGCCAATTTCCTTTGCCACCTCTTCCCCCTCGTGCAACTAAAAATTGGGTTTGAGCCGTATCTAAATCGGATACCAGAACCTCCTGACCGTTTTTTAATTCATATATCAACGTACCCACCGGAACCTTAATATACAAATCGTCTCCATTGGCGCCACTCATTTTCTTTTTTCCGCCAACGAATCCTGGTGTGGCTTCAAAAATATTTTTTGACTTAAAGTCCATCAAAGTGGCCATATTATTGTCAGAAATAATGTAGACATCGCCGCCTTTACCACCATCTCCGCCATCGGGGCCGCCCTTGGGTATAAATTTTTCACGCCTAAACGAGACTTGCCCGTCGCCTCCATTACCTGCTTTTACTTTTATTTGTGCCACATCAATCAGCATATTTTTTCCTTCTATCAATTCGTGTAACTAAACGGATTCTGCGGAATACCGTTAAATTTGACCATAAAGTGTACATGAGGACCTGTTGAACGTCCTGTGTTGCCCATAACTCCTATCATCTGCCCCCTGGATATCTTTTGACCATAACTAACATCGAGCCTGCTCATATGTCCGTACACAGTTTCATAGCCATTTCCGTGGTCTATTCTAACATGAAGACCCAAACCGTAGGGATCCCACCCTGCCCTCGTAACACGTCCTCCTGTACAGGCAAACAACGGAGGCAATCCTCCACTCCACGGAGTAGCGATATCCACACCATTATGATACCAAGAGAAGTATTGGGTAACTATTCTAACCGTTGTAGGCCATACACAATAATTTTTGCTTGGCGAGGCACTTGCATAGCTTGCAGATCCTGTCACAGGAGGGGCTACGAATACAGGAGGTGCTACAGGTTCAGGCACTTTGGCTCCCGGTATCACTAACTCTGTACCTGGTGATAATCGGGATGTGTCCAAAACGTAATTGAAATCTGCGATTGCTTGAGCAGGCACTTCGTATTTTGCGGCAATAGAATTTAACGTGTCACCTTTTTCTACTTTATGAATTAAACCACTCACAGGAGGAATTGTTATATCTTGTCCTATTTTTAAAACGCTGGAGTCAGTTAAACCATTGACATACTTCAACGCATCTACTGAGATTTTAAACTTTTCACCTATACCAAACAGCGAATCACCGGGTTCGACCTTATAAATATAAGCTTCTGTTCGCTTACGATCTTCCGGTATATTTGTTGTCGCTGTATCCCTGCGGGGAATTATGTCTGAACTGCCGGTTAAATAGTCAGGAGCGACATCTTGCGCAACTACAAAATTAAAACTACTAAAAACCTCTCCGAGCAAAAATACTACGAATCCGACCACCATAACTACAAACGTTGCAATTGGCCTCCCCAGCTTTCCGCGCGACCAAATTAATTTAACAACTACATAATCTTTTAAAACTCCGGGTGTTTGGACCAAAAGATACAGAATTTTGCTTAAGAGACCAAAAATGTCCCCGATTTTATGGACAGAATAACCGAATATTGCCCTTACAAAGCCCTTCCAGGCATTAAAATAACGCTCAAATTGATTGCGTCCTGACGGCTTAAAACCTTCAAAACTAAGGCGGAAAAACCGGCTGGATTTGGGGCGTTTTATTGTAAATATCATATTATTCCAGGTTTTATTCTATCAACCTGTGCTAACGTACTCAAATTGCCCCTTAAGAAGCTTTGTGGAGGTTATCCAGGAATTCTTTATTAGATTTGGATTTCTTAAGTCTTTCAATAACCAAATCGGTGGCTTCTCTATCGTCTAATAGATCGATCATTCTTCTCAATCTATAGACTTTTTCTAAATCATCCTTTGGTAATAAAATCTCTTCATGGCGGGTGCCGCTAGATTTAATGTCAATAGCAGGAAAGATACGTCTTTCGGATAAGGCTCTGTCTAAACGTAACTCCATATTACCTGTACCTTTGAACTCTTCAAAGATAACATCATCCATTCTGGAACCGGTTTCCACTAAAGCTGTTGCAATGATGGTTAAACTGCCGCCTTCCTCAAACTTACGGGCAGCGCCAAAAAAGTGTTTAGCCGGATAAAGTGCAGCCGGGTCAAAACCACCTGTTAATGTTCTTCCGGAAGGAGGAGCTACCATATTGTAGGCACGGGCCAATCTGGTTAACGAGTCCATTAAGATAACTACGTCCTTACCTACTTCGGCTAATCTCTTTGCTCTTTCCAAACAAATCTCTGCAATTCTTGTTTGATCATCAGCTTTTTCGTCAAAGTTACTGGCAAAAACTTCACCTTTTACACTTCTGCTAAAATGCGTAACTTCCTCAGGACGTTCGCCGATTAATGCCACAAGTAAAACTACCTCCGGAAAGTTGGTAGAGATACCATTAGCTATATCTTTTAAAAGCCATGTCTTGCCTGCTTTAGGAGGGGCAACTATCATAGCGCGTTGGCCCTTACCGATAGGAGCAACCAAATCTATCAAACGGGTGGCCATAACATCACTTTCAGTTTCCAATTTAAGCCATTGGTTAGGAAAAACAGGTGTTAAATGTACAAATTGAGGTCTTTTACGAGCTAACTCAGGGTCCAACCCTTCTACTTTGTCTACTTTAAGCAGGGATAAGTATCTTTCTCCTTCTTTAGGCGGACGCGCATACCCATTTATTACATCACCCATTCTAAGGTTAAATCTGCGAATCTGTGACTGACTTATATAAACATCTCTGGGTAAATCATCGGTACTTTTTTCTTTTTGTCTAATTACTCCGTAATCGGGTAATACTTCCAACATGCCGGAAATTGCCATAACATCTCCGTTTACGCTACTTTCAGAATAGGAAGCATAACCAATGTTTTGGGCGTTGTAGTTATTTGTCGAATTTATGGGTCGATCTGATACATAACCAGTGTCTGGTTTTGTCGCGAATTCGGAAACCACTGTGTTCTCCACAGGTTCGTTTATCAGTTCGTCCTCCAATGGTAAATTTTGAGTAGCAGCAACCGGAGTTACTCTACTTCTGGTAGTAGTTCTACGATTACTATTCTTATTGCTATCAGACACATTTTTTACTGTCATATGTTTATGATTTTTGAAATCCTAAAATAAATATTTTTTAAATAAAGATGAAAAACGCATAGAGTTAGCGAAAGCTCATCTATAGCGGGGAGATAGCCACTGCCCCACGCTACCTCCCCACTGTAAATCCGGTTACTCCACAACTAATTCAGCCTTTACGACAAGCCTTTTGTCGTAAGTTGCACGACCGGGCAACCACACTCCACCACAAGTTACTAACGTTAATACTGATTGGTCTTCGTTACCATCAAATATTTGTAGTCTGTTAGGATCATTAATACCTACTAAAAAGGACTCGGTCACAGAATAGGCGTATAGCTTACCATACCTATCTTCAATCAAAACTTTATCATCTACCTTAAGATTTTTCAACTCCCAGAAAGCAGCAGGTCTGCCAAAATTATCATCGTAGTGGGCGTTTATTATAACATTTCCATCCTCGCCGGGACGGGACCCATACTTATACCAGCCACCGACTTTCCAGTCTTTTGGTGCTTCCAAAGCTTTATCGTTATCCAACCCCACCTCAACCAAATTTACAGTTGAGTTACGATTTGGAAACTTAAGGGATACCGCCTCACCATATAATGGTCGTAAAGCATCCTTAAATACCGAGGGTTTTTCCTCGACAGGAGAACTGGAAATGACCGGTTTGTCGGCAATTTCATTTTTGTGCCAGTTACGGTTAATCAAATGGAATTTACTTCCATCAAAATAGCCTCCCAGGTACAAAGCACTTAATGAGAACATTACTGGGGCTAAAATAGCCAATCCCAACATTACCCTTTTATTTAAAAGTATAGAATCAAACTTTTCTAGTACCCTGTATTTAAGTTTAAATGCCATTTTCGGTTATATTGAAAATTATTACCCGGCTTTGGACCGGAAACAGAATGGTCGAGTAAGGCAGGGGCCAAACCCAACCATTCTATCCCCGGCCCAAAAGGTTATCTTTTGGGGCGGGAGTAAATATTACTTGTTAAAAGGTACGCGAATCTTTCTGAATACTAATCCCACGGCGACAGCTCCTAAACCTGCGACACCTGCTAATGCAGATTCCGCACCGGTCTTAGGTAATTCTTTTATCTCTTTTTCGTAGTCTTTCCAGCATACTGTAGCTGTATCAGAACCTTCTTTATTTCCATCCCAATACACAGCAGCCTTGTTAACTACGCATTTCTCGTATTCGCCATCTCTGTCTAGTTCGTCTTCATCGACTCTAACTTTGATCTTAAACTCTTTGGTTTCACCGGGATCAAAGTTATCCCAATCTTCTGTCAAGCCATCACCACCAATTCTATGCAATTCATCAGGTAAACTGTCTTTCATTTTCATATCATCAAAGTCCAGGTCACCATAGTCATCACTCATATTTTTGATTCTTATACAAAATTCAACATATTTATCTTTTTCGTCATTATCGGTTAAATCAATGGTTACTTCATCGTTCCACTCTTTACAGGACTTGTCCTTTTTTTCACCTTCAAGTCTAACCCATTTTTCAATTTTAAATCTTTTATTTACGATACAAGTTTCCCCACCACCGTAATTCTCTTCACAATCCGCATCATCGTCAGCGAAAACTCTTTGAGGAAACATAGCAGTTACGGTTGTAACCGCTACTAAGGACAATATTAAATTAGCTACTATACTTTTATAATTTTTCATTTTAATAATTCCGCATTACCCTTTAGTACTTAAAAGGCATACTTAACTTGTTTTTTTGGCAGGAACATTTGTTGCTGTAATAACAACAAAATCGGAGTCTTTAAAAGGACTCACAATTTATATACAGCTATTATATCTTATAGTATTAGTTGTGTCAATACTATAGGGCCGGAGTATATAAATCCGGTTATTTTAACATATTTTCTCCAACTCTCAATAGGAATATCCGTTAGGACGCGCCACGTACCATTTTTGCAGGCATTCCACGCTTTTTTTAATATCTCTTTTAGGCTGCCAGTTAAGTAACTGCTGAGCCTTGGCATTAGAAGCAAATAACCGAGCGGATTCACCCTTACGCGCGTCGCCACGTTTTCTGGGTATCGTCACATTTATAGCCTTTTCCACTTCTTGAATCATTTCTTCAACCGAACTTCCTCTTCCGGTACCTAAATTTATCTCGTTGCTCGCCCCACCCTGTTCCAGATAGGAAAAACCTAGATAATGGGCATCTATCAGGTCGTTAACATCCACATAATCTCTAATAGGTGTGCCATCTGGCGTGTCCACCTTCGGACAGGTTAACTCGAATTCCTCTATTCCCATTGCTCCTCTGACCAAATTTTGCAAAAGTAGCACAGACGGTTTCTTGCTGTCACCTATGGAACCATCTTCAGCAGCACCGCATACATTAAAATATCTGAAAATTAAATAGTTGAACCCGTAAATTTGGCTCATCCATTTAATAATGTTCTCTGCCATCAATTTAGATTCTCCATACGGATTGCTAGGTTTCTTGGGATGCTCCTCGTTTATGGGGAGATAGACAGATTCCCCATATACAGCACAGGTAGATGAAAAAATGATATTTTTGACAGAAAATTCTTTCATGGCTTTGAGTAAGTTAAGGGTTCCGTATACGTTGTTCTCAAAATAAAGTTCCGGCGCTGACATTGACTCGTTTACTAAACACAAAGCGCCAAAGTGCAATACAGCATCAAAATGAGCCTTTGTGAACACACTCCTAACCGCGTTGGCATTTCTCAGGTCAACCTGGTGGAAAGTAAGATCTCCATAACCCGTTAGCACATCCACAGCCTCTCCAAATCCACGCATAAGATTATCGATAACAGTTACTTTGTGTCCTTCTTCAAGAAACCTTTTTACCGCGTGGCTTCCTATATAACCGGCTCCTCCGGTAATTAGTATATCTGCCATAATTAATCTCCTTGTTTAAAATTCTTAGTTAATACAAAAGACACCGCAACAAGTATAAATCCAATATACTCCAGTATCTGAGGCCAAAAAAAGATTTTAACATTAGATTGGTCAAATTCTCCCGGGAATATCCAACCATTTGACCAGTTATTCACCATTACGTGCTTGGCATTACAAGGCTTAAATCCACACAAAGCTACCCAGCCAGATTCATATGCCTGGTTATAAATTAGAAGTTTCTCGTTCCCATTAAAAGGTACGTCATTATGAACGTTGCGGATAAAATCATACGGAAACGGTGTGAGCGCGATATATTCCAACTCATTTATACTTATCCCGCTGCCGAATATTAAATTACTAATATTTACGGTATAACCGGAACCTTTACCCATGGGAGGAACCAAAAAATAGTGAGTTGTGTAATCTGTACCTACACCAAGGGAGACGTACAAATCACAACGTTTAGAGTATTCATTAGTTAAACATACTCTCAAAGGAATACCTTCTATGTTTTTTGCCCTAATCTCCAAAATATATCCTGTATCATGCCTCGCAAATGGAAATGGAAAGGAATCGCAAAGTGAATCGCCCCTAGATTCATATCGGATATGGCTGTCTTTTATTATGTCAACTTTGGATACGCCAAAGTCACGCTGGCCTGTATTACAAAATCTTGGATTGTAATTTAATGACGTAACGTTTCCCGAGAAATTTAAGTCCTTTTTTAGTGTCATCCGGCCGAAGAACTCTCCTTCCAATTTGGTTAACGGGCTAATATCCAATTTATTACTTAGTAAAGATTCAAAAGAAAAGATTTTGAGATTCTTATAAGCAACAGCGGTTTCTTCGTTTTTGAGGACGGCACGGGCGGAAAAGCGTAAAAAATACTCTGAGGATTCACCGCTTTGTGGAGCATTTATCAAAGCGTAGGCTTCACCATTTTTTAATGGTTCGTTTACGCATAATCCGCTCTGGGTGTCCAGCAAACAAATACTTGGTATAGAACCAAATTCTTCCGTTTCGGCACTAATTTTTAATACCTGAGTATTAAAATCTTCGGGTCTAACCAGATCCCAAAGGTTCAATGTAACGCAGGCATCCAAGTCTCTGGCTCCAATCTTGAATCCGCCGGGAACTTTAGCAATCAAGTAAGATGATTGTGTGCCCGTATCGCTGCACCTTTCAATTCGGGACATCATTTCTACTAGCTTAAGTTCTCTTTCTACCGGCTTAAGTACTTCAAATGTTAGAGGTATGCTGGGATTAATCTTTACAAAACCAAGATTTTTGTATTCTTCGGTAAGGTCTGCCTTGCTAAAAGACACCAGATTGTTATCCAATTTAAGAACTGTTTTATCTTCAATACTTACTTTAAAATTATATTCAAATACACGCGAACGTATAAAACCCGGTACGTCCTCCAGTTTTAGGGTGTATGAGTCGCTTTCTTCCGCGTTCTTTTTAAGGTAGACATAATATTGAACGTAATCATCAATATCAGTGGCATTTAATTTGGCAAAAGTTAATCTGTTAGTAAAATAAGTATTTTCTTTGTCCGAAGATATAAACTTTTTAGAAATGCTTTCATCGTAATTTGTGATGCCAAGGTACGGAAAATTCTTACTGGAATCGTTTACATAATTACCGTATTTTTCGTATATAGGATCGGTATATTCCTTAAACAAAGAATCGTTAGAATAAGCAAAAGTATCAACTTTCTCGGTTAGAGTAAAGTCTTTTTTAGGAGTGTATTTATACAGCTTAAGCCCTTCACCAAAATCTTTTTCTAAAGCAATGCGATTGGAAACACCCATTAATTCTTTGGTTTGAGGATAAAACATAAGCTGTTCAGGAGATCCGGGGCTTAAAACGCTCTCATCAAGTAATATCCAACGTATTTTGTATTTTTCCAAAGTAGTTTCCAAACGCGCAACATCCTCAGAATAAATAGCCAAACTCATTTCCTGATAATATTGTTCGTTAAGCAGGTTCCACCTATCGAACTCCCTATCCAGCAAAGGTTGCTTAATTCCGAACCACAAAAAACCTGCTCCTTGGTAACCAAGTTTAGTTTGAGGATTCCAATTGTGGTAAACCCACCCCCAAAATGACTCAATGGGTAAATCTGCTACTCGTCCATACTCTTTTTGCTGTCCCAAGTACTCAAACATTTTAAAATATCTCGAAGGGATATCTACGCGCATTGTAGGGCTTATGAGACGACCGTTAAGTGCCGGTAACATGTACCATAACAATGAAAGCACGACTATTGAGTACATATATAGGTATGAAGTGAAAACAAGGGAACTTTTCTTCAATAATTTGTCTACTACCCACCCTACATACCCAATAAATATTCCAAAATACACTCCGTAAGTAAACATCAATAATATGGAAAACTTTGTAAACGGAAATCTGAATGCTTCTTTGAAAATAGGAAAGGTATTTTGCAGAAATACAAACACAAACCCCAAGGGCGGATTCACATTAAATAGGAAAAACAAACATATGACAAACACCGACAGTAAAGACATTGCGTATCGGTTACGCGTTACAAAAGATATTAATATACCGGTCAGAATCACCGCGAAAATGCCATAACCTATTTCCGCAACATACGGACGCGTCAAGTGAAACTGCCATTCATCAAGCAACTCGCCAAACTGACCTCCCCCAACGTGCTCTCCCCAATTGAATAAAAAATTCCTAAGTAAAGCTACGTGCTCGATACGGCCAAATTCTTTATTCTGCAAAAATGCTTCCTCCGAAAATAAATGGTGAATTTTAGATTGGTTAATACTGGTACTGTGGTTTATGACAAAATACAAATTCGGCAAAAACCAAAAGGAGTTAATTAAAAAAGTGAAACTAATAAGAATAAACACCCTTTGAACAGTTACCGAAGTTCTGAGAGCAGGTTTTTCCAATTTATACCTAAATCGAAGCTTATTAATGAAATCCATTACAACCGCGCCAAGTACCAAAATGCCGAAAAAGGCTCCAAAATTCATTAAATATGCATAAAATAATGTCGGGGTGTGAGCCTGAGGTATTATCAGTAAAGACATTAGAAGGAATAAAGTAATGTGCCGCCTGCTCCCGTCCTCAAAATACTTGCACGCCGAATACATAACCAAACCCAGTAGCCCGTAATGCACTAAAAACATCTCTAAAGGAACATAATAATGCTGCAGAGTTCCAAGATTAAGTAAATACAGAAGTCCGCCGGAAAAAGCACCTAAACGTGCCTGCTGAGATGAAAGGTTTTTAAGAATGATTCGGTTTAAAAATATATAAACCCCAAGAGGCCCCGCAACCAACATAAAAAAAGCAAAACCATATCGGAGTTGATCTAAATATAAAAAGAGGCTAAGGAATTCCATTATTAAAATTCTGGGAATTTCGGAAGCGTGCGCCTGAGAACCGACCGCGCCAAGACCCTGATGTGTCTGCCAAACCGCATCCAAGATGCGCGGCCAATATATATTAAAGTTAAATTCCGGATGAAGCGTGTCCCAACCGGTTAAAAAAGTTCCCGGATCGTAATTGCGCAGGGCTATAACAAATGTTAATAAACCCAACAGAATAGGTGCAAAATGGCTAACAATATTCTTTTTTATGACTGCAAAAGGAATTTGCTTGTAAAAATCTCTTATCTTAATGGGCATTAATAAAAGTATAGCATCGTTAAATGAGGGTAAGAATGGCCTACAGAAAAAGTTAGAGCCGCAAACCAGAAGAAATAAATTTCTCTGTATTTGCGGCTCTTTTACGTACTTCTAAAGCTTTACAATTAATAACGAACAGGATGCTGTGCGGTCAAGGCGTGGTAACGGTTACGACACCAATTGCATCCTGATAGCCCGGCTGGCTAACGGTAACGGTGAAAACACGAGAACCAACCAAAACGCCAGCCGGAACGTTAATCCAAAACTCTGACGGGTTTAAACCCACCTTCAAAGTTCCGATCCAGGTCCACGTTCCCGCAACATAGTTTGACGCTCCTTCCAATCCTACAGCCTTGTTGAAGGTTGTGGGTTCGAGGCCGGTGAAGGACGCAACGGTGAGAGTCACTTCCCCAATGGGATCGGATGTTTTGGGATAGACGGCCAGATTGATGGAGAACGCGCGATCCGTAATTAGAGTTCCGGTTGCCCGAGAATCATTCGTACCGTCCGAAGCTGAAACATCAAGGTTGACTTGGGATGCTTCTGGCGCGGCCGGAACCGTGACGATTGGCAGATAGACCGCGTGAACCTGTGCTACAGGGGGCGGCTCGGCTGGATTCGTGACGCTGTATACAATCTGAAATGGCTCGCCCATTTCGACAGAAGTCACCGTCCACGTATATTCCCGGGTTTCCTGATAGAACGTGTTGTTCGTCACATTCACCCAGAACTCGGTGGCGGCATACGGCGCAAAGTCACCAACCCAAGTGTACGTGCCAGTCGCGGGATCATAAACAGGGCTCACGACCACAGACGCGCCAAAGTGAATCTCAGGCGCCATGTCAGAATCGTAACCCTGCAGGACCAAGTTTACCGGTAGCGCGTGGTTCGCATTGTGGTAGAACGCGGCGCCGGTGGTAAACCCGACAGTTGTCGTCAACGATGTTTCCCCGCTGCCCCCGATGTCATCGCTCACCCAAGTGCTCGCGGTCACGTTGACCGTCTCAGGTGGGGGCGCTTCGCAAGTGTTAATCAGCGTGAAAATTTTGGCGACCGGATCAAATCCGTCGACTTCGACCGTGAGTTGGAATTGGGTTGTGGTGTTGTAGAACACATTGTCCCCAACCGATACCCACAACTCACTCGGACCTTGATCTGCCGGCAACAATAAACCGTCCCATTCCCACGAGGCAGATTGTTCGTCGTAGACCATATCTCCCCTGCCCATAAGCCCGGCTGAAACGTGTCCGGTGCTGTTGGATTCAGGAATATAGCCTCCTCCAAACGTAACAACCGCGTGAACCCCCGGCGTTCCTTCAGGGAGGTAAATTGCACTCCCTGTAGTAAACGCCTGACAGGTCGACAATTCGGATGGATGGCTTGCACCATCGGTCACCATGAACGTGTCGACCACAACATCAGCTGTCTGCGCTTGCGCAGGCAGGGTGCTATTTCCCAAAAGGGCTAACAGCACAAGCATACAAACCAAAGTCTTTTTCACGTGTACCTCCGGTATGCAGGATGATGAACGTTTGTAAAGAGTTGAAATTTAAAGCTTTAGAATTGTAAGGATCACCTCCATTTAATAGTGGAGTCTAATAGGATAAGCGAATTATACACTATAGGATATGAAAATTCAATGAAGTTAAAGGTTTTCCACGTAAGGATAGAAGCAAATTGCTTTACCTTCATAACAAGGGAAAAATCCCCAATCTGCGGGAAAATGCACTATAGATTGATTCGAACTGCTTACTTCTATTTGCAGTAAACCGTCCAAGGGTACTTCAAAGTATTTATCGTCACCTTCGAGCCATTTATTATTCCACTGCCAGCCCGCGGTAGCGTAAGCTATAAAAACCTTACTGCCGAAAGCGGATTTTTCGTTGGATACTAAAACAGCTTTTTTCTCCGGATCGTAACGAACTATACTTTCGGGATCAAATAACCCTGTGAATTGTGATCTGGGCGTGATTTTAAAATCGTTATAGATATATTCGTTGCCGGATTCATTAACTACATTTTTATAGTTGGAATCAACAATAAACTCACCGTTTTCAAATAACCAGCCTCTTAGTTCTTTTATATCCTGTTGGTCCGTAGGAAGATCGATGCGAATTCGCACTATATTATCAAGTTTGATACGACGCTCACTTCCTCCCCCGCTCACGTTAATAACTGCCTCTTCACCGTTACTGTTGTATAAGAAAACCTTAAACGGAAGACCTCCGGTTTTTGTACGATCGACAAACAAAATATTTCCAAGGCTAATCCGCAAACTGTCCGGACGGACGTCAGGATTTACAAATGTAAGGTAATTGTCCCGTTTAAAAAGACTTAAAACATTGCCATCAGGCATTTCAAAAGTGGTAACTAATTTAAAATCAGGATCTTTTCCCGATAAAAAGTAGTCGCGCAATTGTATTAATACCGCATAATTACGTAAACCGGTAGGACCGGGATCTTTAGGAACCAAAGCAAACTGGATGTTTTTAATGTAGTCAGATAACTCAGATTCCGTGAATGGGGTAAATTGAAAATACGGGACTATAATCTCCATTCGATCAAACCTGTTTTGTCTCCTGTACATTTCAAACGAGGCCAACGAATAATACCGATTATCCGACAACTCTAGCACTTTATATTGGGCAGCGATAAGAGGATCTTCTTTACTCCTGGATTCAATATATTGGATAATTTCGTTTCCGCGCCAATCGTTAGGATTTGCCGCATATGAATAAGGCTCGTAATACCAGCCATGGTAGTAAGGACCCCCTATCAAATACGCCAGCGGCTTTAAGTTTTGCGGAAGCATCTTAAACTGATTAAAGGACATGAAAAAGAAGATAAACATTAAATAAACAGAGTATGTACCGCGCAAGATGTTGGCAAACTTAACATTGAGATATAACAGGGTGTACGCAATGTAAAAAGCAAAAATCGGCGTTAACGGCAGAACATAGCGCAAATCTTTATTTTGAATCAAGGTAAATACTATATAAGGAATTGCCATTAGCAGCATTAAATGACGTCCAAATGGAACGTTTCGTTTGTCGAACATGTAAACGGAAAAGGCCAAAAGTAATACTGATATAAAACTGATTTGATGCGACATTATCAGCTTGAGATAATGAAACATACTCTCAAAACTCAAAACATTTTCAGGGTCTCCTATTTCACCATGTGATGTGATGCTGACAATATTAACTATGTTGTTGTAGTTGGCTATATACCAAGGAATAGCTATAAAAATAACCAAGAGCAAACCCTGGAGTATGTTGACAACTCTTTCCCTGTGAAACAGCTCTTTGTTTTTTAGAGGCTTATAAATAACTTCAACCACAAAAGGCACAATTAAAAACACGAAACCATACCATTTAGTTAACTGAATAAGGTTAAAAACAATAAAGAAAATTATGGAATTTCTTCGATTTTTTAAGGAGTCGGAGTTTATTAGGTAGTAATAGGCCATTAATATCAGCGCTACAACCGGAATATCTAAGTGAAACTGCCTACTCTGCTCCCAAACGTGGGGAAAAAATGAATAGATAAATGCCGTAAAAACAGCTAATTTTTCATCTTTAAAGTAGAAGTTAACAATTTTATATAGGTAAAAAATGGAAAGCGCGAAAAAGAAAGTACCTACGTATATTGCATTAAAGTAATTGCTGCCAAGTAACAATATAAGTACACCACCGGTAAGTTGAACTAAAGGAGGATAATAATCCGAAATACGCATAAAATCGGAAAACGATATGTCACCAAACACCAGGGCTGGAATTTTTTGTGCAAATAGGAAACTTAAGCCCAAATGCCCCGCACTATCCCAGGTAGGAGGCGCATTGTTTACTGAATGCCAAACCACATTAAGAACAACATGAAAAAAAATAACTAAAATAATTAGTAAATGATTTCGGTTTAATTTATCGATTAAGTCCTTAATACGATTCATTATATAAATTTTAGCAACACTATATAGAGTTTGCATATGGCTTTGTGTTTTAAATCCAGAAACGAACAGGCCCCGTCAAGTATGTTTTTTACGCATAATCTTGGCGGGGCCGGGTTTGCCTAGGTAACTTTTGCCTTATGTGGGCGTTGGTTGCTAGGCACCTTACAGTGGTGGTGGGACTACTTCAGCTGGTCGAAAACCGTCGAGCCGTCAAAGGTAGCGACAAACACAGACGGTTCGGCAGGTGCGGCCGTAAGACCAAAGGCGGTGGGCATTTCGGTCAGGGCCTTGAGCAGGACGGGCACAGTATCAGCGACGTTGAAACCGTAGCGGTATTCCTCGTGCGCGATTGTGCCGGAAGCCGTCAACCAGACTTCGTAAACGACCGTATCGCTTCCAGCATTTGAAAGGATGACAGTTGCTGGTTCAACGAAGTCCTGCGAAATACCATCAGGGCCGATCACCTTGGAGCCTGCGGGCAATACGATCAGATGATCCTTGCCGGCGGTGACACCGAGACGAACGGGTAACGAGATGTCGTTCACGGAAATGACGCTGGCCGGTTGGCCGAGCAGCTTCCGCATAGCGTAAACACCATCAGTTGCGCTCAATGTGGTCCAGTCAATGCTGGGCACGGGCGCGGCCGCGAAGGTCAGGTTGAACTCGTCCTTGATCTCTTCCGTGGTATAGCTCAGCGCGTTGCCATCCCAAGTCAGGACGTAGATGTACGCCTTTTCGCAGCCATTGGTTAATCCGCAATGCGTTGGGTTTCCCACAGACAAAGCGGCCAATTTGCGATATTCGGCGGACAGTCCGGGCCGATAGATCCAGGTGCTAAAACCGGTGTCCGGGAATCCGGTCACGGTAAAGTCGGCCTGGTCGGATGAGTTGTTGATCAACAAGAACAGGTTCTCAGTGGCAGACTGCCACGGAACATTTACGATCTGTCCTTTGATCGCGATTTGCGCGTGCCCAGCGAAATTGACGCTTTGCGAGTTGGCCGGCACCGAAATGGTTACGCCCTTTGCGGGGTTCTCGCCACGGTGATAGTTTGGCTCGACAGCAAACTTCGCGATTTCTTGCGCATACACTTCATCCTGAGTAACAGGTTCTTTCGCAGCTTGGGCGGCAGCGGCAGCTTCGGCTTTTGCAACTTCTGCTTCGGCAATCGCGTCCAACTGGCTCTTCAGAGCATCGCGCTGTGCGATAGCGTCCTGAGCAGCGATTTGCAAAGCGGCCTGGTCGCTTACAGCCTTGGCTTTTTCTGCCACCAGCTGGTCGATCTGGACCTGCAATGCGCTTTTTTCGTCGACACTGGTCTGGACGGCGGTTTGTAACTCACCGACCTGCAGGGCCAACACATCGCGCTCAGCCGTAACCACATCCAGATCGGTCGTGGTTTGAGCCACAACGTTCCGGGCGCTGAAGAATCCGACGGTCATCAAGATCACTGCAACCACAACGACCAGGACAAGTAACACTTTCCAAGAGTTATGGAAGAACTCACCTAACGTTTTCATCTTTCTCTCCTTGGCTCGAGTGAGCCTATTGTTTTTGGTTTGAAAAAAAACGATATGCTGACTAGCAGCCTTTCCACCACCCACCATTCTGCATACAACTGGTGTTATACACAAAATGGCGGGCGTGACGGTAGAGATAAAAAATGAAAATTCACCACTCACTGATATTTCAATTTGCCGGTCGACCTAAATAGATCAACCAATATAGAAAATCTACAAAGCGGCTATTACCGTACTATTATAGACTGGCTGTATGATACTATAGGCTTCTGTAGTTGTCAAATCAGCCAACAACGTCAGGACCAATATCTGCGGTGGTAACATATCTATAGGCCCTGTCTCTTCCTACAATGAAAACAAAAACCACCAATTTATGAAAATCAGGAGATTATAGTTCAACGCGATAATTTGTCAATATTTTTTACTTTGTAATTTATTTTTGGTTTGCTATTTTGTTAAAAAATTTGTGAGTGCCTTTTCCACTACTTCCTGTAGTGTCATTTCATTCTGAATGGCATAAACCTGCGCAAGCTTTTTTATTGTTTTATCGAGTAATAATGTTGTTTTAATTTTTTCAACCTTTTTCTTAATAAGTGTCATTTTATTTCATTTGTACACAACGTTGTATTATCCACATAGAATAAAGCACGCTGAGACAATTAAAAAATTAATACTAACAATCATTATACATATATACAGCAATATGTATATACGGTTAATTGTACAACGCGCATAATAATATATAGAAATAAACGTTGCATATATAACTACATGTATCTGACATCTCAATTTCCGTAGCTTGTTAATATTTACAAAAGTATTAGGCTTGTTACAGTCTATGCTTCTACTGTCCAGAAGCATGGTATTATTCCAACCTTCGGGTTGAAATTTCGTCTAAAAAACGCCCTGCGTATGCCGCTTTATATGTCGCTTACCGTGGAGCGTTTTTTTTATTGTATAACTCCCTTTCTTCTGCTAAAGTTGGGCTCCATAAATTGGAGTACAATGTTATTGGAGTCAGAAATGTCGGAGAGTATTAAAATTAAAAAAGCTAAAGAAATTGCGTTTTCCTATCTGGGAGAAAAACCCAGATATTCAGGTGAAAGCTATTACGAACATTCCCTACAAGTATATAAAACCCTAATTAAGTCCGGAGTTACGGACGAATCTATGCTTTGCGGTGCTCTTTTACACCACGTAGAAAAGGAGCACGATTCAGAAATCGAAAAAGCCCTCGGTCCCGAAATCCTGGATGTGATACGCGGGTTAAGAAAACTATCAGAATACGATATACGCTTCAGTTCTCCTAAGCACAGTAACGACAAATATTTTATTCAAACCTACCTGAATTTAACAAAAGACATAAGGGTGCTTTTGGTGAGATTAATTGACCGCGCGGTTAATATCAAAACAGCATACGTACATACCCCAGAAATGCGTAATGAAATAGCCGAAAAAGCCTTATATTTGTATTCACCGATATGCAGGTTAATGGGTTTTTCCAAAATAACTTCTGCGCTCGAAGACGAAGCATTTAAACTTGTGTATCCGGATCAGTATTATAACGTTGTAAAAATCGTTGATAAACGAAAAGCGGAGATTAATAAATTTTTTGAAGACGCTGTACCCTTTTTAAAAACAATTCTCAAAGAAAATGGTGTTGACGCTGAAATAAAAACCAGAATAAAACACTATTTCAGCATATATAAAAAGGCGCTTTCATATCTAGCTAAGGGTAAAAATACAGAAATAACATATGATAATATCCTGGATATTGCCGGCATGAGGATTATTGTTGATACGGTAGAACAATGCTACCTGGTAGAAGACATACTCAAAAACATATGGCCGGAACAACCTGACGAAAGAAATGATTACATTAAAACTCCTAAACCAAGCGGATATAAATCAATACACGACATATTTAATGTCAGTGAAGATAAAAACCTGGAAGTACAAATCAGAACGCACCAGATGCATGAGGAAAACGAATTTGGCAGTGCCAGTCACTTTTTTTACAAAATCGGGAATAAATTTAGGGAAAACATATTAGAAAACCCTAACTGGTTAAAGGAAATTAACTATTGGGAAAATCAAAGTCACTTTCTGGAAAATTACGAAATCGCTCATTTTAAGGAATATGTGTACGCGTTTACACCCAAGGGAGACATCATAGAACTACCACGCGGTGCTAACATTATTGATTTTGCTTATTATATTCACTCTAAAGTCGGAAACAACTGTACAGGAGGCGTAGTCAACGGCAATATCGTAAAAATTGATTATGAAATTAAAGACGGAGACAGAGTTGAAATTATGACCACGAAACATCTCAAGAAACCGAGTCCGGACTGGATAAAAGTAGCCAAAACTAAAAAAGCAGTTTCAATGATAAGAAAGGCATTATACAGCTGAAGAGCTGTTTTTAAATAATACCTGGCTGGTTTCAGGCCCTAAAGGTATACTGTGAGATTCAGCTATTACGGCAAACACAATTTTTCCAGCGGGAGATTGAATTACTTTTGATACTTTAACCCGGACGTCTTGGTTTACATGATCTTTTCCTGCTTCAACTATAACCATAGTTCCATCGGCCAAATAGCCTACCCCCTGACTTCTCCCCTTACCTTCATGGATTATTTTAATATCAAAATCTTCCCCCGGGAGCAAAACCGCTTTTAAGGAATTGGCCAGTTCGTTTATATTTAGCACCTTAATATTATTAACTGATGCTACTTTATTTAAATTAAAATCCAGCGTAGCCAGCTTAACTTTTTGCTCTCTAGCATAGCGTATAAGTAATTTGTCTACCCCTTGGCCGTCATTTTTAATTTCAGGAATAACCACTTTTACCTTCTTTTTGAGGTCTTTGACTGAATCCAGCCCTCTTCGACCCTTTTTTCTTTTTAAATCGTCTTTACTGTCTGAAAGCGCGTGCAACTCATCTATTACAAATTGGGGAATAATGGCATTGTTTTCCATAAAACCCAACTTTGCCAATTCAAGATAACGTCCATCAATTAAAACAGATGTATCTATAAGTATTGCATCTCTATGTTCCTCAATGTGTTTCAACCTTTCCTCTTCAGACCGCTTAAATTGTTTAGCCCGTCTTTGCTCCTGAATCCGTTTAGTCTGTAAATCCCAAAACCTATTTACGATTTCTGCTACAGTGTTAACTATAAGACTTTCGATAGCAGATTTAGCCCACAATAATAATCTTGGAATATAGAAAAATCGCAAAAAAGCAGCAAAAAACGAGATTATCAGTTCCGCCAGGTAAGCAACTCCAAACAGAGGATATTCTCTAAAAAAACTGGAACGGGAAAAATTAAAGCCTATTATAAACAATACCAACGCGGTAATTGATCGCAGCAACAGCTTTACTTCTGGAGCCAGCTTCGAAGTTCTCCGCTGAGGTACGGGCAGCATTTTATATTTTGTTTCTAATTTTTCCTCCATATTACTTTTATTTCTCAAGTATATTACACCATTTTTAGACGATTAATTTAAGCTTCGGAAAATAGTCTGCCAAAGGTTAAATCGATTTTTTGATCGCATCTGCTATGCCATTACAATTTTCGGGGCTGATTACTGAACTATAACCAAGCTTTTTGGCCTCTTTTACCCTCTTATCCTGATGAGCAACTTTTCGTATTTCCCCGTTTAGTCCGCATTCTCCAAACACTACTGTTTTAGGTTTTACTGGTTTATCTTTTAAGGCGGATGCCATTGCGATACAAACAGCTAAATCCGCGGCATATTCGTTAATTTTAAATCCCCCTGCTACGTTTAAGTAAACATCGTGGTTGCTCAGATCTAAACCGCATCTTTTTTCAAGAATCGCTATAAGCACTTGCAGCCGGTTAACGTTAAAGCCACTGGTTGTCCTTTTTGGGTAGCCAAATGCTGTCCTAACCGTCAACGCCTGGACCTCAAACAAAAGAGGTCTGTATCCTTCCATAATTACTGTTATACAAGAACCGGAAGTTTTTTCAGACGTAGACGTAAGTGATATTTCCGAAGGATTTAACACTTCCCTCATACCACTTTCTGTCATTTCGAAAATACCTACCTCCGAAACCGGTCCGAATCGGTTTTTATCCGTGCGAAGTATGCGGTATAAATGCTGAGAATCTCCTTCCAGGTACAAAATTGTGTCTACCAAATGCTCAAGTACTTTAGGCCCCGCAACCACTCCTTCTTTTGTAACGTGTCCGATTAAAATAATCGGAACTCCTTTTGCTTTTGCCGTATTAGTAAGCAGTTGAGTACATCCACGCACTTGTGTAACCGAGCCTGCTAAACCTGTAAGCTCCGGATGATATAAAGTTTGAATTGAATCTACAATCACAAGACTTAAGTTTTTTTGCTGATCTATAGCCGAAGTAACATCGTTAACATTTGTTTCTGCTAACATAAACAAGTTCTCAGCAGCATAACCCATACGGGTTGTTCTTAGTTTTATTTGATCAACACTTTCCTCCCCACATACATACATAACGTCATGGGTACCAAGACTTCGAGTGATTTCTGTTAGTATGGTGCTCTTTCCTATACCAGGCTCACCACCCAGCAATATCACCTGTCCGGGGACAAAACCTCCACCCAATACACGATCAAACTCTTCCATATTTGAGGAGAGCCTTTTAGGGGCTTTGGCAACAATACTAGATAGTTTTAATGGCGTAATAGCAGCAGATTTTCCTTTTGCGCTGCCCGAAAGAGTCGATAAAGGTCTGGTATCCCGAATTTCTTCTATAAAAGAGTTCCAGGACTGGCAATTAGGACACTGGCCTACCCAATTTAGCGACTCAAAGGCACAATTTTGGCATATATAAACAGTTTTTAGTTTCGGCATGGTAGTTTTATTATACCCGAGTCCTACTTTTTCTTAGTTACGGTCTTCTCTATTATGATGATACTGCCCCGCATATAATCGGCGTGTAAAGATAGCGGCCTTTTTTTATGTTTAAGTAAAAACTCAGCTATTTTATCCAGTAAATGTTTTTCTACAGTTCTTCTTAATGACCTGGCGCCATACTCCTGTGAGTATCCTGTCTTAAGCAAATATTCAAACGCGTCATCCGAGATTGTTAATTTTATTTTCTGAGACTTTAGGTTTTCTACCGAACTTCTTATGAGTATATTTAATATTCTTTCTTGGCTTTCTCGGCTTAATTGTTTGAATACGATTATCTCATCGAATCTGTTTAGTAACTCAGGCTTCATGATTTTCTTGAGATTTACGCGCAAACGGCTATCTACCTTTTTATCGCTGACTCCGGGATCACTAAACCCTATAGCGCGGGTGTGGAGAATTTCTGTACCCAAGTTGCTTGTTAATATTATTACAGAGCGACTAAAATCAAAGGTGTTTCCTCGGGCATCTGTCAATTCTCCCTCTTCCATGATTTGTAAAAGGATATTCAGGACGTCCGGATGAGCTTTTTCGATTTCATCAAACAAAACTATGCTATCAGGGCGTGTTTCAATTTTGGAAGTAAGCTCTCCACCCTCTCCGTATCCGACATACCCGGGAGGTGCTCCAACCAAACGGGCTACAGTATGTTTTTCCGCGAAATCACTCATATCCAAACGAATCAGAGACTTTTCACCAAAAAATTCGTCCGCTAATACTTTTGCTAATTCTGTCTTTCCAACACCAGTTGGCCCTAAAAATAAAAAGTTGCCAATAGGTCTTTTTTGGTTGCGCAAACCGAGTTTAGCTCTTATTAGACTGCGAACAACTGTTGTAACAGCATCGTCCTGACCAATAATTCTTTTTTGAATGGTTTCAGTCAGATTTGATAGGCGGCTAATACTTACTTTGTCGGATTCACCCTTGTTACCGTCCGAAAAAACCTCTATGGCATCGGCTACTATTGCGGTTGTTAAGGTCATCCGTTCGGTTACAAAAAGATTCTCTTCACTATATGCCAAACGCGTATCTAATACCTTTAACTCTTTACGGGCACGTAGCGCCTGCTCATAATTACCTTTTTCAAAATGGTCACCAATACTCCCGATAATTTCAAAACGCTTGTCCACCAATTTTTTATAACTGCGTGGTATTTTGCTTTTGTTCAGGATCATATGGCTACAGGCAAAATCCATAAGATCTATTCCTTTTTGAGGGAATTTTGATTCGCCGGAACCTAGACGGGCTTTTTTGTATACAAACTTTATTACGTCAGAAGGGATATTTATATTGTGATAATCACTAATATACTGAGCGCTATTTTCTAAAATTTTAAGTGTGGTCTTTTCATTAGGTTCTTTTATTTCTATTATCGTAAAATCCTCAATAACGTGATCGTTTTCACCAAGTATTTTCTCATAAAGGCTTGAGTTCATTGTAGCTATAAGCCTGACATTAGTTGCGTCTACTACCGACTTAAACATAGAGTAAAAAACAGGCATTGTTATACCGGCAGATGTAGCAAAGAAAACACTCTGGAAATTTTTTATACTCAGAATCACCCGTCCCACCGTCTTAAGTTCATCCGCCAATGAGGAAAGCCCTACATCCAACCCGCCTTTATTAAATACACTTGTTAAAAAAGCAACCAAATCAAATTCTATAACCTGATAACCTGCAAGGATTGGCGGAACGTCCAGAGTGGCGATATTTCTGGCTAACAGTTCTATGAGAGTCCGTTTTCCTACCCCCACATCACCTACCAGCAGAACGTTACTGGAATTTTTAAGCAGTAAAGTCGATACCAAAGTATCATATTCTTTTCGGTCGACCAGCGTACGATCCAGATTTCTTAGTGTTTTGTAATTTAGATTTTCACTAAAAGCGTCAAGAATAGGTGTTTTTCTTGCCTTTTCCAATGATTTCATTGCAGACGGAAACACGTTTAAATTAACCAATTCCATCCTTACCCTATTTAGTTCGGATGGAACTACCAACTTAAGTAAACCAAGCAGTATGTGTTCAGTACCCACATACGGATGCCCCAACTTTAAGGATTGATAGTACGCCTCTTTTATCAGTTTTTCGACATCTACTGTTCTAGACTTGGGTAATGTGATGTTGGTTAGCGAATCAAGCAAAAACTTGCCTATACCGTCAGTCTTGCCAATCGCCTCAATTACCTGGGTACAGGTAACTTTCTTCTTCCTTGGAAGTAAGGCCACTACACTTTTTGCTCGTTCCGACAATCTGTCTATCATATTAGTGCTTATTACAAACCAACTTACTTTTCCAGCTGCTTAACGCTTAGCGCCAATTTCTGATTGGCTGCGTCTACTTGAGTAACTACAGCAGAAATTTCCTGACCCTCTTCAAGAGGTCCTTCAGTCTCGGAAATATGAATCAATCCATCTAAACCCTTTTCAAGAGTAACAAAAGCCCCAAACGGCACGATTTTGCTTACTTTACCAGACACTTTTGCACCAACAGGATATTTTTGTTCTACAGTTTCCCATGGATTTGGAACTAATCTTTTTACACTTAAAGCAAGTTTTTTGGTGGCATCATCAATACCCAATACCATCACTTTTACTGTTTGACCTACTGAAAAGTAATTTGAAGGATGATTCACCTTTTCCCAGGCTATTTCACTGATATGTACCAAACCTTCAACACCGTCTAAGTCTACAAACACACCAAAAGGCATAATACCTGTAACAATGCCTTCTAACGTATCTCCGATTTTAATGTCTGCCAGTTTTTCTTCTCTCACATCCGCGCTGTACCCTACCAGAGCGTCTTTTTCGGATAATACAAATCGGTTTTTTTCCTGATCTAGTTCGATTACCTTTACTTTTAGTACTTTACCGGATAACACTTTTAGGGATTCCTTAAGCTCTGCTTCACTACCCGCGGCAAATTTTGCCACATCATTGGCAAAATGTACTCTATCTAAATGGGAAAGCGGTATAAAACCTCTTAAGCCACCACAGTCACATAGAAGACCGCCTTTGTTATATTCAAGGATCTTAGCCTCAATAACCGTACCGTCTTTGTATGCATCTTCCGCATCTTTCCATTTTCGTTCTTTTTCGGCCTTTTTAATTGATAAAACTATATAACCTTGATCGTTTTCAGCCTGCAAAACTTTTGCGAATAGTCTTTGACCGGGTAAAATTGCCTTTTTTTCGTCATCACCGTCCGAAAGCTCAGTTCCGCTGATAATACCTTCGGATTTGGCGCCAACGTCAATTAAAACCTCGCCCTTTGTAACACTTACTACCGTACCTTCAACCAAATCCCCGGGTTTAAACTCTTTTAACTTTAAACTTGCGTCGCCCATAAGACGATCCATTACAGCACTTTCTCTCTTTATTTTGGAAGCTTTTGATACTTTAGCCATGAGTAATAATTATGCCTTTTTTGAAATATTTACGGGGAAAAACGCCAAAAAATACATATAAAAC
>JAAZNL010000013.1 GCA_012798315.1 candidate division WWE3 bacterium
CCGATTGTTTGCGATAGTCATATCTACACCTCAAAACTTTCTAGCACCTTAGACAGATAAGCAAGCCCGTCCACTTCCTGCTCTCTCTGTTTGTTGTATCTTTGAATTGCTTCCCTAATTGAAACATCTAATTTGCTTTTAAACATTGGCCACACTTTTGCAAATTTAACCACTGACTCAGGGTATGACCTATCAATGCGGTATCCATCCTCTGAAAAATAAACTAAAATTCCAAGACTGTGATTTCTTAACTGAGCCTCATACTTTTGCCCCCAGTTGGCGTTTCTGCGAAAGTAAAGCGTCCCATCATAAGGATGATTATTAACGGTAAAATCTTTTATTGGAGAGTTAAAAATAGGCTTTAGTGTCTCATATATATATGTCGCTATCTTGTTGATTGCATCGTCACTTTTATCTTGAACATTTTTAGCTCCTACCCGCACTGCCTCATCTGCAATTTTTTTAATGATATTTGACGCCGCAAGCATTTCCTCATAATTAGTAACAGTCATTTTTAGACCTCCTCAAACTCAATTTGGGCAGCAATCCCCATTTTTTCAGTATAAACGCCGTCGTTGTCAGCAACAAGATTCATGTCTTCCAAATCCTCGACATCCTCTACATTGACTTCATCAACCATGTTATTTTCCCAGTCCTCGGCGGGGTCTGCGCCTTCTTGCAATAATTTCAAATCTTGTGACAATTGTCCGGGCATATACTCATATCCGCTATGGATATATTCCGGCTTGCCGTTGTCACCGTAGACAACCAAAATTAACTGACCTGCGTTGCTTTCATAAACTTCATACTTTTTCATTTTTTTGTCCTCCTAAAAATTAAATTAAATTAAATTAAATTATGCCTCTGGGCTGTCGGAGCTTGTGCCCGGCGGCATTACCGGCGGGATTGACCCACCGTCACTCTGCGTTAAATGATAATGTCATCCAGTGTATTAACGTCAAAATATGCATATGTTCTTTGTGCGCCGCCTGGGTGTTTACGTTGTAAACGTGATATTACATAGGCATCATGTTCTTCCCCGCTCACGTCCTTAATTTTTACGGTCCCTTTTAATAGGCGCATGTCGGAAACATGTTCACCAAAGAATCTAAGAGTATCCCTGTCAAAATAATGTCCGTTTGGGTTTTTCTCGTAATAGGCTCTTATTAACTCATTTATGTTTTTATACATGTTTTACATCTCCTTTTCCGCAATGGCTTTTAAAATTTCTGCGTTTGTTTTTTCGTTCGCTAAATTATTCCAATTTTCGTTCCATGCTTCTATGCCGTCCATCATTTCAAATAAAACCTCTTCGCCGATGATGTAATACAGCATATTGATAAGTTTTTCTGGGTCGCTCAAATCGGTATTGATTTCGCCAAAATTCTCTTTTTCGTATGTCTGTACTTTCTCTATGGCTTCAAATACATCGTATTCTTTTAACGCTTCTTTAGCCCGATTGGTACCTATAATATAGTAGCTCGTGTTAAACACTTCTTGGTGTAAATCGCAATAATACCCTGTATATCCATCCTTTAATGCTTCGATGATAGCATCCCTTGCTTCTTCCCTCATCGATTGTTCTTTACTATTATACATGTTTTTTTACTCCTTTTTTATTTTTATTTTTTTTAGCAACAATTATAGTGTCATCATCTATGTCTATATAGACATAGTTTTTGACACCTTTTATAAAGTCTTCCCAGCCTTTGGCTTCTCGGCACTCAAGGCAGTCCAGGAAGTTTTTAAATGTGGCGGGATACTTTCCGTCTTCCCCGTCGTAAAAAAATTTTACGACGTCCAAATTTTTGAGAATTGCGTCTGCTAACTGGCGCTTATTTTCGATTGTCATTTTTTTCCCTCCTTTTATTTTTCCACCTCCGCAAGCTGTTCGCCTGCGGAACGCTCCCGGCTTAAGGTCTTTTTATAGTCGCCAGGACGACTTTTTTATTTTTATTTTTTGCATTTTAACGTTAGCTATCCCGGCTTTTGATCTGTAAACTAAATACAGCATGTCATTTTACCTTGGCATCATACTAACGGTTTGTTTTTTCGTTTGTCCCGACGGTATCTCGGCATACTCCGTCAGGCCACAAACTATTTAATTTTTGTTTTCGCTTGTCTTTATCTCCTTTTGTTGTCTTTATTATAGCAGACTTTTAAATCACGAAAACATTTACAAGTTTCTCGTTCCCAGTCACAAAACCTCTCCTGATTGTCTTCAGCGTGAGAGCATTCATCACAAAGAAGAATTGATTCTTCACAGTTCATGCAAGTTACCCTATATCCTTTGTTTGGGTTCCAGTCTTTTTCATAATGTTCAAACATGCAATGTGGGCATATTTCAACCGCTTCATGTGTGTACATATTTATCCACCTCTTTATACTCCAGTACGACATGCCAGTCCTTCGTCGTCCTTTTGACACAATTACAAAGATACATTTTTATATCGTCTTCGAGATACTCTTTGTCAACTTTTGTACACCAGTTACTGCCGCCACCAGCCCATCCAAAAACAACTATATCGGAATCAAACGCACGAATCTTTTTGAACCCCCACCAACCTTCGCAGCAAGAACCATCAAGTTTATCTTCGGGGGTATCCTCGTCCCATGTATCTGCAAAGTAAAACTCTTGCTCCATCGGAGAATTTATTATGAACTCCGCAAGCTGTTTAACGTCTACAATTTTGTATATCACAACGGTTTGTCCTCCTTATCACCATCAAAGTTCGCTTTCATTGGGAATTACATGAGGTCTATGGGAATTACATGAAGTCTAAATGTAATATTGGTGTTTCTATCATATAACATCCAATCTCCGTCAATGGAATCATACACCTCAGTGCATTCAACTTCGCTCCCATTTATAAATAACACGGCTTCACACCAAAGTGGTTCTCCATCGTTTCCGGAGCATATTTTTAAATCTACTTCGTATCCATCACCATAATTGATAGTCCACGACTTAATTGTTGAAAATCTTGGAATACTATTCTTTTCATAATCCAAATAATCAGCTAACATCAGCGAATTATATTCATCTATCGTTTCTTTATCAATTGTCAACGTGAAATTCTTTTCCACTCAAATCATTCCTATCCATGATAAATTTCGTTTTTATTAACTATTTAGGCACCATTCTACATCAAATTCTTCATCTATAGACATTTGTCGGCTATCGCATAAAACATCTCGTCTCTCAATCGTTCTGCATCTGCTCCGCAAACAAGCCCCGTCTGCTCAATCTGTATCTGATATGCGTACTTTAGCAACCCACAATACAAATCAAGCTCTGCTTTTGTCATCGCATTAATATTAACGCTCATTTTAGACCTCCTCATGCTCAAGACCATGTTCTGCGCAATATTCCAAATAGTCGCTCCAAAACTCTGGCTTCATATCTTTCCAAGAGTTGTAATTTCTCAACGGAGACAGCCACACTCCTCTTAGATTTTCTTTGACAAACCACTCAAAACGATATAGCATCTATATCACCGTCCATCTCTTCAGTATATTTTTCAAACTCTGCCCCAGATAGAAGGCTTCTCATGTAGTCGAAATTTAAATATTCTGTTTCAAGAAATTCATCAAAGCACGGCCAGATGGAGCCATTGAAACCAAAACTATACTCCCACTCTTCAAATACCACATCAAGATTGATTGACTCATCCTCGTCCTGCTCATCCAAACACAACTGAATTTGACGGATCAGGTCTGAAAGCGTATATCCATGGTCAAGCATCCACTGAAGCCTAAATTTTTCATAAGCTACTTTTCTGATATCCATATTCATTTCTCCTTTATAATCCCCGTGAAACATGTCATCTATCGGGATTACTCATACTTTTCTCCAAACACATCTCGCAAAATGTTATCTTCAATCACGCTCAAATCTACCAAGCAAGCATCTTCAAGTCGAATCGCGATACATGCCAACGTCTCTTCGTCAATATTATCAGCATCAAAATCTTCAGAAAAACTACCACGGTGATTTTCGATAATATTGCGTCCATAATCCACCGCATCATAATGCCTAAATTTCCTAATAAATTCTTCGGTTTCGTCATAAGAACAATGAAGGTTCGACCTAACAAATTCTTTTAATGTATTCATATGTAGCATCCTCCGTTATGAAAATACATGGTCAAATATCCACGCACTATCCTTCCAGCAAAACTCGTTTAACTCATTAAAAGATAACTGATTTGCTGTCGCGTACTCAATTAACCACTTTTTACAATTCTCAAGTTCATCTGGTGTTCGCTCAATTCCATCATTCAGCTGACGGTTAATTTCATCAAACGTTAAATTACTCATAATACTTCCTCCTAAAATCCTCAGCAAACAAGTGATCTATAAACATTACACAGAACGATATTTTTGTTGAGTTGCGCGTCCTCCTCTAATATGTCTCTCTGCAAGATTCTGTTCCAGCACTCCCCTAACACTTCTATGTAGCACAGGGTTTACATACCTAAGTCGTTCTGAAACATCTTTGTGAACGCTACTTTTACTAATTCCAAACCGCTTTGCGGCATCCCTTACAGTTGCGTTATTTTCGACAATATATAACGCTTCGTCGCACGCTCTTTCATCAAGGTATTCTCTATTTGATTTTCTCATTTTTACATTCTCCTATTCCACAAATCCTGTACCTGATGCTTCTGTTGCGCCCAGCCCGGATCAATATCCGCCATGCATCCCATGCACACAACCGCCCACCGCTCACCGGCGGCATGATTGTACTTCATATAAACGATATCATGACTACCACAAAACGGGCAGGGAAGCAGTTTCAAATCCTCATCTTCTTTAGGCTGATAAACATCAGTCATATCTTCCATTCGCATACGATTCCCTCTTTTCTGCGCATTTAACACACATAAAACATTACATTGTGCTCATCGGGGCTTACGGCAAAACCATACTTCTTGAATATTTTAGCGATTCTATATTGAAAACACCCAGAGAATCCCTTGCTCAGAAGTTCTGCTACCATATCTTCAATAACACGAAATTCATTAGGTGTCAGTTTATGTTTTTTAATAAACTTAACGCCGTAATAATCTCCGTCTTTCATGTCATGAATGATTTTTTCACACTTGTTTTTATCAGTTACCATTTTCTATATCTCCTCATAAAAGAAACATTTGTTGTGGACTTATGTCATTTTGCTTTCGTCAAAAGGCGGGATTACAATCTCGGCATCACAACGTTGCATTTTTCCAGCTTTGTAATACTCATCCCAAATATCTCCGCTTTCCTCACCCTCACCATGTAACTCAAACAAAATATGAGGGAATTCCTTAGAAATCTTTCTCATTTCGGTTTCGTGATCGTACCATTTCATTGTGTTTTTGGTATCGAAACCGTATTGACTTACACTAAATCCATCTGTGAAATCCATATCTTTTTCTTTTGCAAAGTCATAAATTTTCTGCGCGTCTTCTGGCAGATTACCTACCATGTCAATCGTGTAATATGTATAATATCCCATATTGTTTTCTCCTTTCAAATTGTTCGTAAAAGTGCCAATCTATGGACATTTCGTCCTTTACCATAGGCAAAAGCGTATGGTGGGCTGTAGACCATCAGCCTCTACCGAATATCCTATATAGGAATTTCCGGATACTTTTCTGTGTTATGCTGGTAGGTTTACTCCTCCTGCTCAATAGCCTCAATTACTTCGTTGTTCAGTTCTTCAGCTACTACCTCATACACGCCAGGAATACTCAATAACTGCGCCCCGGTCATACCGTCTAAAATTTCAACAAGTTTTGCATCAAAAACATCGGTTGTGATTTTCATGCAATTTCCTCCCGTCGAAGGTTATATTTCAAACATTCCGCTTTATATTTTTCCTCACTAATTTCATCAGCCAAATACGCCCTCTTGAGTTCCCTAAACTCATTAATTTCATCTGTCAAGGAATATGGATTATAGCGTACTGTTCCATCCTTTCTCATTTTTGGTTTGGGATTAGCTCGTTTAAATTCTTTCATGCAAAGGGCAGCAATAATCTTATCAACCGCAGTCACATTCTTCATCGCCACACCTCCCGCGCAATTTATTCTGCATTCTTTACAAAAAAGCTTTCTAACTCGCTCCTGATAGAAATGAAACTATCTGACTCGTCTGCGGCAGTATAGTACAAATATTCAGCCATGCTATCAAGGTCTGGAAAATACGTAGTTAAAGAATACTTCCCATAACTCGTAATTGTTGCATATCCATCCTCAACTTCCTTACATTTCACGGCCCCATTTGCTCTTGTGTAAAATGCGTCCCTCATAATGCTACCATCCCCTTCAGTTCATCCATAGAGAACCGCTTGTAATATGGACCATCATCACCCGCAAGCGAAATCGTGAACTTTCGCATAACGGTTCCACCGACATCCTCAAGCTCATCTTCGCTGATTCGATAAAAGAAGTTGCCACGCTTAGGATTGGTTTTATAGTGTTCCAACATAGCCGCCTTAGCTTGCTCAAGCGTATCGAAATCTCCAACAGTTACGCTCTTCGCCGTCTTATGAACACGCTGAACATTAAATACTTTTCCAATAATTTGTCCCATATTCACACCGCCTTACGCACAAATTTTCTTATATTCGCTAATTCCAACAGTCTGCTTACAGATGTTTTCATATCCATCTCTACGACTTCTCGCAATCCACTCCGCCTTACACCATACCTCATGAAAAAGGTTTTCTATAATTCCATTAGTATCGTCTCGCTTGCCTATGCTTGTGCTAGAATAGCCAAGACATTCGTCCTGACGTTTATTGCCTTTAAACCAATATGACTGGGCGTTGTCGTGAACGGTAAGCCTATGCCTCACGAAGAAGTCAAAAGTGAGCGACAAAATCTTATTTGTGAGATAGTTCATATTTCTATTGCGA
>JAAZNL010000004.1 GCA_012798315.1 candidate division WWE3 bacterium
AAGAAGGAATTAAGGTTTTGTTGTTGGGAGAAGGTGCGGATGAGCTTTTTGGGGGATATTCTTGGTTCGGGCTCTCACAACTGCCGTTTAATCTACTGCCCAAGCCAATCAGAGATAGCATTTATTATTACGCAATTTCCAGGAATTATTCATTTAATTTTTTACATTATTCCGGATATTGGAGTAAAAAATATTTTGGCTCCGGTCCTACGTTTAACGACATCTCATCTCACGAATTATTTACTCAACTACCTAACCATTTATTAATGAAAGTAGACAAAGCGACCATGGCAGGTTCAATCGAAGCACGTGTCCCCTACCTTGATCATGGGCTAACTGAATATGTTTACGGTTTACCTCCAAGTTTTAAGTTAGCAGGAAAATTTTTTAACCCCAAACAATCCAATGAAAAAAGAATACTTAGAGACGTGGCTGCAAAATATTTACCTCAAAATGTCGCTTTTCGTAAGAAAAAAGGATTTTTATTACCAATGAATGACTTGTTGCGTGCAAATGTTGAAAATGTAAAATCCAGAGTATTATCCGGCGAATCTGTTTCTAAACAACTTTTAGGTTCAAAATTTGTTTCCGACCTTTTTGTTGAATCGCCCGGCGCTCTAAGTAAAATGCAAAAAGAGTATTTTATGTGGCGGTTATTTCTGCTTGAGTCCTGGCTAAGACAATATAATATCAAATAATATGAAATACGACTTTGTTGTGGTAATCCACAGGCTTTACGATAAAGGAACAATTAAAAAGGGCGGTGTAGACCTAATTGTGGACTACCTGTTAAAAAGAAATAACATTATTTTGATGATCGAATACCCGCTTAATTACAGTCAGTCCAATGAGATGCGTGTTTCACAGCTAACTTACGGGGAGACAACCCCGCTTTATATAAGCAGAATTCCCATACGGATTAATGTAATATGCTGGGTGCTGGAGTTTTTCTTAACTTTAACCAATATTTTCAGATTTGCGGGAACCGGTGGAATTATTATTACAAGTGACCCGCTAACCACATTGCCTGCAGTTTTGCTTAGAAAGGCAGGAATGTATAAATTTCATTATTACCACTCTGTTGATTATTCAACGGACCGTTTTAAAAATGTTGTATTAAACGCAATATATTTAAAACTTCTTAAAATTGGTTTAAAAAACGCCGATTTGGTGGGTATTGTAACCAGGCAGGCCGCCCAACGATTAACAGGATACGGAGTTAAACGTACAGTATACATTCCCAACAGTTTGGATTTTCATTCACTTGATGGTATTAGAAAACCGATCAACAATAGAGACCGCAATTCATTGGTTATAACCTGTTCGGATGTCTCACATAAATATTTAATTATGGAACTTGTACAGTTAACGGAAAAACTGAAGGAAATTTATCCTGCGATAAAACTAAATGTTGTTGGCAAGTTCGATCCGAAAGACCTATATTGTAAAGAATTACTTACTTATACTGAGAGCCATAATTTACAGGAAAATGTTATTTTTCACGGACAGGTTATGCGCGAATTAAATTATCAAATTATTGCCCAAAGTTACATTGGGCTGGCATTCTACGACGGATTGCATTCTCATGTTATTTATGGGGATGCTATTAAAATCAGAGAATACGCCGCGTTTGGATTGCCTTCAGTTGCTGACACGCACACATATACAGCTGTAGAGATGAATGAAGTAGGTGCAGGATATACTGTAGCCAATGTAGAAACGGCTTTTGAAAAGGTGAGAACTTTATTAGATGGTGAACAGGATTATAAATCGCGATCTGAAGCCGCTTTAAAATGGAGTAAGAAATACGACAAACGAAAACTGCTGGAAAATTTGTATACGCAGTATTTTAAATAAGTTCAAACAAAACGTCCCCGCTTTTAAACTCTTCGTCCTGTTCCAATTCGAAATTTCGGATAAACTTAATAACAACTTTTTTTCCTGATGCGTTTAGTAAATTGGTAACGTCAGAGATTGAATACTCTTCGCTGTTAAGTTCCATAAGCAAATAATGTGTGCGCGAAAGTAAATTGGCTGCGCCTTTTAGAGCATTTAGCTCGTACCCTTCGACATCAAGTTTAAAAATATCAATTTGTGGCAGGTTCTTAAGTTCTTCGATATCGTCTAATTTTCGCATTTCTGCTTGATATGACGGGTTTTTATCGGATATTTTGGAAAAAGACGTTTCTTTAAAATTTACGTCCATTCCGATTTTCCTGTTATCTTCACCTACAGCAAATTTATATGTGGTTACATCGTTAATTTTTTCTACATTTTTGACCAAAGCGTTGTAAGCGCTGTCTACAGGTTCAAAACAAAATATACTTGCGTTTGGGAAAATTTTTTTACACCCCAAAGTAAAATAACCCATGTTGGCACCGACATCTAAGATCACAGGTTTATTGTTAATATTTAGTTTGGTTAACCAGTAAATTTGTTCGGCAAGCATACAGGAATATCCGACTAAACCGTAAGGTGTTCCGTAGTATATTTTTTCACCGTTCACATTTATAAACGATTCTGCGGTTTTAAAGGGAATAAAAAAGTGTTTGAACAAAGTGTTGTATTTTCCAAATAAAATGTCCCATTTATCCGACGGTTTTAAAAAATTTACTCTGGTAATAAATTTATAATCGATTATTAAATTTCTTCGAAAAAGCCATGCCAGCTTGTCAATTATTTTCATATATATAACAATTCTATTGTAAAATACACTTACTGCAACTATGAACAAAATTGATTACGTAGTGTATATTCATCGTTTGTACGACTCAGGCAGACCTAAGTTAGGTGGTTTAGACTATTTAATAGAACATTTGCTGGCAAATGGCAAAAGAGTTTTAGTGGTAGAATCACCTCTTTATCCTCGTCAATACAGCACCATTGTAGTAACTTACCGTGAAGGTACAGACATACAAAAACTTTATGATTTTGACCTGAGATTTTCCAACGACGCGTTTGTTTGGCTGGTTGGTATTTTGATTGATTTTTATGTTGCGGCCAGATACAAAACTAAAAATGCATATGTGTTATCGTCTGATCCGCTATCATCTTTTCCGGCCATTGTTTTGAGAAAAGCCGGCTTATTTAGATTTCATTATTACCATTGCACTGATTATTCGGAAACACGTTTTAAAAACAAGTTTTTGAACCAACTTTATAGGTGGTTATTATCTTTAAGTATGCGCAACGCGGATTTGGTAGGGGCAGTCAGTAAAAGAATTCTAGACCAGGCCAGAGAATACAATCCTAAAAATATTACATATATTCCAAATAGTCCCGACTTTGAAAGCTATGCCAATTATCGCGTTGCGGTAACTGACCGAAACAAAAAAATGTTAGTTCTTACATGCGCAGGAATTATTCAAAGGTACAACGTATTAGAAACTATCAGGATACTGGCCGAAGTTTTAAAAAGTATATCCGGCGTCAAATTGACTATCATCGGCAGTACTGATCTTGATAAGGACTATTATTCCAAGGTTTTATCAGAGATTGTGAAATTAGAACTTCAGGATTCCGTTATTTTTACAGGTTATGTTTCGCGCGAGGCCAATTGTGAAATAATCGCGCGTTCGTATATTGGTATAGCGTTATACGATCCTGTAGATTCGTACTCTAAGTACGCCGATCCGTTAAAAATCAGGGAATACGCTGCACTTGGTATACCGTGTGTTTCCGATTTGGTAACAAGCGCCTCCGAAGAGATGGCAGAAAATAAAGCTGGATACGCGGTTTCCGATTATAAAGACGCAGTGGTAAAAATAGTTACGCTTTTACAGGACAATGAAACATATATTAAATTTAGTGAGAATGCACTAAAATGGGCTATGGCGTTAGACAAACAAAGGATACTAAAAAAATTAATTGATACCTATTTAGCATGATTAAGAATTACCGGACATTTTTCTTTTTGTCATTGTTGGCAGGTTTAATACCCTTATTATGGTTTAAAGGGGTTCCCATAGCCGGGGAGGAGTTTTACGCGTTGGATTACGCTAAATGGGGCAGTCTGTTTTCGGGCGGCTGGTTTAACGCTGTAAATTGGGGAGAATACAGTCCCCTATCTGCTTTCAAATTCCAGGGGGCTCTTTTTGCCTTTTTGTATGTATTAGGTTTTTCAAAATACCTTGCCTTAGTGTTTTGGTATACCTCAATATCAGTACTTACTGTTGGGTTTATGTATTATTTTTTGTATAAAACGTTTGGTACAAAATATTCTCCTTTTTTGTACTTTATTTCCTCGGTTTATTATTTATTCTCGCCTTTCTTTTTAAACATTTCCGTTACGCTTTCTCCACCGAAGCTTTTTTTTCTGGGTTTACCGGTTTTATTTATTATCTTTTTAGATTTATATCGGAACAAAAACATAACAGTAAAAGATATCGTAAAAATAAATCTTATACTTTTAGTTTTGTCTCCGATCTTTGTTAACATACCACTTGGGTTAGTTTTGTTAGGTGTTGTTTATTTAAACTTAATTTTTGTTTTGTTAGTTTCTCGTCTTAAGTGGAATAAAACAATTGGAATCTTGGCAGGTTTTACATTAGTTTACTTAGCATTAAATATTTGGTGGCTTATTCCTACCGCGTACAAGCAGTTTAGCCAGTCTGCTAGTGTAAAACAGGAGGCGTCAGCTTTCGTTACATTCGATAAAACAGCAACTTTGGATGCATTAAGCTTATTCGGCAGTTGGGCGTTTAGGGAAAACATTTTTAACACCGAATATTACTATTTTCCTTATTTTAAAAATTACGACACTTTTCCGGGGGGGATAATCAGATTCATACCTTATTTCTTTATTATTGTGGGGCTGGTGGGTTTAGTAAGAACGCGCCGTGGTTCCGACAAGACTGAAAAAGATTTTTTTATATATTACATATTTTTAATTCATATTGTGTTTTTGTTTTTAACCAAGGGTACGTCAGAACCCTTCGGGTTTGTGTACAAATTTTTATACGATAAATTCCCATTATTTTGGATGTTCCGCGAGCCTTACGCCAAGTTTGCGCCGGTTGCGGCATTTACTACATCAATGCTCTTTGTGTATGGCGCCGGGTACGCATACAGTTATATTAACGAGCGTTACATAAAGGCAAAGAACACCGCGCAACAACGGTATATAAATATAGCAATTTCTGTAGCCGCGCTATTAATAACTCTTATGTATGCGAGACCTTTTATTTTCGGTGATGTTATTTGGAATGTGAATGACAATAATTTGAGATCTTACCATGTTAAAGCACCCGAAGAATGGAAAAGTATTCAGTCCGGCTGGAAACCCGGGGAAGGATATTATTATCAGTTCCCTTCAACCGACATTTATGATTCTTATAATTGGGAATCAGGATACAACGGTAATCCTTATTTGATGCTCACGAATGCAAAGTTGCTTAACCCGGAAAAAGGGTATAGCTCAAGTGAGAACATAGAAAGAAAATACATAACTTCGTACCTTTACAATTTAATTATCAATAATCCCGAAAAGTTAATTCAAAACGCTTCCAGATACAATTTGAGTGGAATAATTTTGCAAAAGGATACTGTATATAACAATTACAAGTACGCCTTTAGTGTAATTCAACAAAAATATAACGATCTGTTGGAGTACGGAAATAACATAGTTGATATCTATCGTTTGAACGCACAGGAACCGATCTTGTTGGATATTGTGTCAAAAGCAGGGATTTTAAAATTAAAACCGGAATCGCTGTCTTATTATCATCTAATTAGAGAGGTTACAGATCCAGCCAGTCTGTTGGTTATTAATTCACAGACAAACGATTATGCCGGCGTATCTCCTCAGGCAGGGAAGGATAATTATGAAGTTTCCTACGCATTAAACCCTGAAAGTGCGGGCTATAACTATTATCTTTATGGAAATATTGGCAATATATCTGAAATTCAATTGGATTCGAAAAATATTCAGGTTTCGGAAACAAAAGACAATTATATAAAAATCTCTGCGGATGTTTATAAAGACTGTTGTAAAACTATAAAGGTTCAAACCCGGGACGGGATTTTAAGCGGTGGTTCCGCGCCATTAATTTGGGGTTCACTGCCTGTGTTCGCCCCTGATATTAAACAGTTACAGAAACTGGATTCTCCTTATATATCCATAAACACAGAGCAGGTTTACTTGGCACCGTTGCCTTTTTTTGATCCTACACGTGTTAATCACATACAGTTTTCGCTGAAAGGAAATTATAACTATCCGGTAGGTATGTCGCTGGTGCAAGTGGATAACGACACCAAAAGTACCCGCTATTTCGTGAACTATAAAATACAGGACATCTCAAAACCTTTAACAATTGTGTACGACGGAGTTGTAAATTCACTTACCAGTGTTTTTGAAAGCCCAAGTTACTACGTTGCAATTTACGGAATGAAATTAGTAGGTGAGGATCAAAAATCCGTTCCTTACCCGGAAGACATTAAATATGTTGCAAGCCCGGTTACGGTAGTCCAGGAAAGGATTCCGTATCTTTTTGCACTTCCTAATGTAAATGTTGTAGAAAATATCCCGGTTGCGCCAGAATATAGGCAAATTACTAAGTCTCTGGTATTGGTAAAATTTCCTGATGAAATTAAAAATCAGTCTGTTTTGCAGTTCAAAAACTCCCACAACCCTTTGTGGCGTTTGGTACGAATAGATGAAGCTATGTATGCCCGTATTTCCGCTAATGGACTAGCATTTACCGATTTACTGAAATTGTATTCGGAAAATAAGTCAGGGCAGGAACCTCTGAACATTGAATATTATTCAAACGGATGGGAAATTGCACCTGAAGTTGCCGGTACACATGCCGCAATTATTTTTCTTCCAAGTATGGTACAGGATATATGTTTTTATGTATCAAAATTAGCGTTTTTTGGAGTTATAGTATTATTAATTACAAAAATATTGCTGGCAAAAAAAAGGGAGGCACATTCGTAATGGTATATGTAATTATGTTGACAGTATATTTGATAGCAAGGTTTTATATCTCAAACATGCTCCTGATGTTGTTTTATCTAAACATTTTGTTAATCGGTTTATTTGCTCTGATATTATGTATTGCCGGAATGACTTCGGCGGCACCCTTTGGTGTATACTCTTTTCTGTTATTTATTTTCATTTTTATCGAAGCATCCGTAAGTTTCTTTAAAAAATAAGTATGCCTCTTTGGATTCACGAAATTTTACATTTTAGTATTTTTGCGGTTTTGTATGGCTTTACCGGTCTTTTTTATAAACCATTCAAAGATGTCCGGCACTTTTTAATCGGATTTATGTCCGCTGTCTTGATAGATCTCGATCATTTGCTGGATTACTTTTTATTTAATGGTTTTAGCAGGTTTAATCTATTTGAGTTTTTGTCTTGCGACTTTTATAACAAAGCGGGGAAGGCGTTTATTTTGTTTCACGGATGGGAATATCTGGCGATTATTTTAGTTGTTGCGATATTGCTAAAAAAGACTAAATGGTCTTCGGTTGCATTTGCGTTTGCGCTAGGTATGTGTGCCCACTTATTATTTGACACTTATGTCAACGGCCTGCCGGATTACTTTTACTTTATTAGCCTGCGCATTTTAAATGGATTCACACTATAATGGAAATATGAAAGCCTTTCTTACCATTGTATTGGGCTCCGCCGTTATATTCTTTTGCAGCTGGTTTAGTGTAAGCAGTCTCAAAATTAATAGTTTGGATATTCAATCCGAGGATACACTTCCCGCAATGTTTTTGCCGTATTCTATAGTCCAAAACGGTAATATTTATCTGGATCGTTTTTATGATCAACTTGTAAAAAAATATCCCCAGCCCGACGATAAGGATTATAAAAAAGGTAATGTTCCGTTTTATTTAATTAAAGTAGAGAACCACTACCTTTCGGCTTTTACAATTATAGCGCCATTATTGGCTTTACCGGTTTATTTTTTTCCGGTGATATTTGGCGTTTTGCCGACCTGGCAAAATTTGATAATTTTATCCCACATGGCCGAAGCGTTGTTAATGGGGCTATCCGGATGGCTTCTGTATTTGATTGCAACCAAGCGTCTTAATTTAGAAACAAAATTAGCCCGCACGGTTACTGTAATTTATTTATTTGCGACAATAAACTATGGATTAGTATCACAGGCTTTATGGCAGCACGGGTCTGTGCAGCTGCTTTTATTGACGGGATTATATTTTTATTTATCCGAATCGTATTACATAAATTACTTACTATCCGGAATTTTTTGGGGTTTTGCTTTTTTGGCGCGTCCCACGGCGTTATTACCGATTGCGTTGTTTTTTGGTACAACACTTTTAAGTTTCAGACCGGTAAAAGAAAAGTTATCGAAATTAGTGGTTTTAGCTTTCGGGGCATTGCCGGCTGTTACATTTTTTCTGTGGTATAACAGTACTTTTTATAGATCGTTTACAAATCAAGGGTATAGCAGTCAGCTATTTACCAGTTGGCTGGGTGATTTTCCGGTAAGTTTTTTTGGAGTTTGGCTTTCACCAAGCAAAGGAATATTAATTTATTCTCCGATTTTAATATTTTCGTTAATCGGCTTTGTTTTAGCATTGAAGAACAAAAATAAGAAAGTAACAGATTTGTATATTATCTCCGGTTTCGTAGTTTTTATTCACACATTAGTAATTAGTTTTTGGAAACATTGGTATGGCGGCTGGTCATTTGGATATCGGATGAGTTCGGATGTAATACCCTTTATGGTCTTAATGATAGTGCCCTTCTTACAATCAGCTTATTACCAAAAATATAAAAAACTTTTTATTTGTCTATTAACGTTATCAATTATAATTCAGATTTTGTCGTTTATTTTTTATGACGGAATCTGGCACGCCGCGTATGATAAAGGTTTTCACGATACATCCTGGTTATGGTCTGTTAAGGATTCAGAGTTTGTTTTTAATATAAGAAGAGTACTTGTAAAACTAAATTTGCTAAGTCAGGCGTGTCCAAAATGTTTACCGCAATAAAGAATAACAGACATCTTTTAGCAGTGATCGTCGCGTTTTTATTATTTGTTGTAATAGTAGGCGTAAAAGGAAATTTTCCGACAAACGATGATTGGTATTTTGTCCGGCAGGTAAAAGCTTTTGATTTGGGAATATTTAAACTTCACGCGAAAGTACTTCCTATTTTTATTGTTCAGGGTTTTTTGGGTTTATTGTGGGGTACGTTGTTTGGGATAGGATTCGATAGTCTCCGCATTCTAACTTTATTGGTAACGCTTTTTAGCGGAATCATTCTATATAGAACTATATTACTGGTAACGCCACAAAAAAGGTTAGCTGGTTTGGGCATGTTTATCTATTTGTTCAATCCTATTGTTTTATCATCCGCCTTTACATTTATGACTGAAAATTATTATTTGCTGTTTATGGTGTGCTCGGTATATTTTGCGGTTAAATTTTTCAATTTAAATAGAACCAAAGAGTTTTATTTGGCCTTGTTGTTTATGCTTTTAACTTCCTTAGTTAGGCAAACTGGTTTGTTTTTATTTTTAGCTTTTTTCGCTGCAGCATCTTGGAAAAACGTAAAAAATATATCTTGGCGAAAAACATTGTTTTTTTTCTTTTCACTTACGGTTACGATCTTGCTAATAGTCTTTTGGCCACGTTATCAAACGTCAGTTATAGATAAATCGATAAATTTGTCGTCTGGCTATAACGTAATTCTCGAACGATTAAGTGTTTATTTATTAGCTATACCAATGCTCGTGTTTTGGATATCTCCCTTGTTTATTATTAAAAAGCCATCTGTAGGGCGGTTGTTTGATGTGTCAGTTTTAACTTGGCTTTTTTCATATATTGTATTCCGCGTGGACATTTTTCCTTTAGGAAGCGTTTTCTATTTTGAAAGTTTACATATTAAGTCGGGGTTCAGACACAGTTTAAGTATTTTTGATAATGTTCCTGCAAAAATTGTTATGTCGGTCTATCTTGGTTTGCTGATTTCGGTTTCCGCTATTTACGTATTTAATAAAATTAAAAAAATTCACATAAATAACCGAGTAACTGTATTTTTGTGGTTATGTGTTGTGGGTGTATTAACACCGATTTTGTTGACCCCGACAGTCTATGACCGATATTTTACGCCTTTAATTGTATTTACCGTTTTGCTGTTAATACCGGAAATCAAGTCGCAGTCCAAAATATTTACTTTGGGAATTTTAATTTTCGCGTTTATATCTGTTGTTAATGTTTACGAATTTATAATTGTTAAGTCACTTAAGCATAAGTTATACGAAAGTCTTTTGGCAGATTCTACTGTTAATGTTACCGAAAGGGATATTTACATAGACGATACTTACAGTAAATACTTATACGCCGAGGAACAAGAGGACTATGCGGGGCGCGGCCAAAACTTGCCTGTGGGGTTAGTGCACAAGTGTTTTATACAGCAGTATACGATTGATGGCCCTTTTACTTTATTTATAAAAAATTTAGAGGATAAAGTCGAAAAAAGGATTAAAAACCCTTCGGTTTACGGCTCTACACCGCCAATCCGGAATATCAGGATATCCAAACATTTGAATGAACTTAACCGTAACGAAATGTACTTTTCGCCTTTATATTCTATAATTGGAAAGACAGCTTTTGTGGGAAGCTGGTGCGATAAATGAACACGAACCAAAGTCCGAAATATAACATCATAATGCTGTCCAACCAATTGTGGTCATATCCTTTGTGGACAAACAAAAAACACGTATCTACCAGGTTAGCCAAACTCGGACATAACGTGCTTTTTGTTGATCCACCAATAAACACGGGAAGATTGTTCGCAAGGCAGCTGCTTAAAGGAAAGTGGACATTAAAAAGATTAATCGAAAAAACCACTAAGGAAGACGAAATAACAGTTTTTTCACCTTTAGATTATTCTCCAAATCACGAAAAAATGGCAGCCCAACACGTAGAAACAATCCGACGGCTGGAAGACAAATTGTTTGATTCTTCCCGAAAGACTATACTTTGGATTTATCACATGGAAATTCAGGGATTAGAACACTATGTGGAAGATTTACCTTACGATATTCTGGTTTATGACTGTGTAGATAATTATGCAGGCTTTCCGAAATACGATACTTCTCAAAAAAAAGCAGCGATAAACGCACAGGAAAAATATCTGGCATCAAAGGCCGATATCGTATTCGCTACTGCTCCCGGTCTGGTAGAAAAACTTAAAAAATATAATCCTAATGTGCATTTCACACCAAATGTTGGTGATTATGAAAGATTTATTAAAGCGCGCGACCTTAGGGATCAGTTACCAGAAGATATAGCATCTATCCCGAGGCCCAGAATAGGATTTACCGGCGCAGTTGATAGCTATAAGTTTGACAAAGAACTTGTGCGCAAAATTGCGGAAGATTATCCAGGGTATTCATTTATTTTGATCGGGCCTATGGCGTTGGAGGACAGAGAGGCGACTGTTAACGAACTTGGCTTAAATGGCCTTAGGAATATTTATTTTTTGGGTACAAAAGAGTACTCTGATATGCCAAAATATTACGCTGGTTTCGATGTGACGATAATTCCTTATCTGTTAAATGACTACACTGTTGGCGGATGTTTCCCTGTAAAATTTCATGAAGGATTGGCGGCTGGTGTTCCAAGTGTCGTAACTAACTTACCGGCGTATGCCCCTTTTGCTGATGTTTGTTATATATCAAAAAGCGCAAATGAGTTTTCTCAAAATATACGAAGGGCGCTCGAGGAAGATTCCGAGGCAAAAGTGAAAGAAAGACAACGTGTTGCTAAGGATAATAATTGGGAAGGCAAGGTCGCCAAAATGCTAGCATTAATTCAAAATTTTATTGATAACCAATGAAAATTCTATATGTTTTAAATTCCGGAACTCCCGGAGGTATGGAACAACACGTTTTATATTTGGTAAAGGGTATGATCGGGCTGGGCCACGAAGTTCATGTTTGGTGTAAACCCGGAGAAATTTATGGATGGTTCGAGCAGGTTGGCGCTAAAATGACGGAGGCTCAAATAAAATACGATATTGACCCAACATATATTTCTGCGCTGGGACATTATCTTGAAGATAATCATATTGATGTAGTGCATGCCCATGAACTTAAAGCGGTAGTCAATTCTCTGATCGCCTCAAATAAATTTTCGGTTAAAGTAAAAGTTACTCACACTCATACCCCTATTTCGGAGTGGCCTGCAGGCGGAATGTTAACCGGCGTAAAACGTTTTATACAATTTAAATTGTATTCACACTACGTAAATAAGTATGCTTCGGTGGAAATTGCTTTAACTGAATCACGTAAAAAGGTAAAAATGCGTGAAGGTATTACAGAAAGTAAATTAAGAATTATACCCAACTGTTTTAATTCAGAAGCCTTTACAGTGGCCGATGAAATGCGTGAAAATTTTAGACGTGAAATCAGGATTAAGTACGGAATTCCGCTGGACGCACTTGTATTTGTAAATGTAGGGAGGCTATCAGTTGAGAAAAATCAGGAATTTCTGATAAACGCCTTTTCCGATTTAGATATCCCGAAAAATTCCAATGTTTATCTGCTTTTTGCCGGAGGGGGAATATTGGAAAACCATTTGAAAGATGTAGTTGAATCTAAGAAAATCAAAGAAAAAGTAATATTTACGGGCATTTTCTCCCAGGAAAATCTCCCAAAATTTTATTATGCCGGGGATGTCTTTGTATTTCCGAGTAAAGCCGAAGGTTTCGGTTTGGTATTAATAGAAGCCCTAGCGGCGGCGATGCCTGTATTAGCTTCGGATTTGCCTGTTTTAAAGGAGGTAGGATCCGACACTGTTGATTATTTTTCGTTACACGACAAAGCGTATTTAACAAAAATGCTGCAGGGCTACGTAAAATATTTTAGTGAAAATGGTGTAATTCCACTTAACGTTAAGGGTCAGGAAAGAGTAAACATGCTTTATACGGAGCAGGCTTTTGTAGCAGCGTACGAAAATTTGTATAAGGAACTTTTAGGGTAATCTTGTTATGAAAATACTAATGGTAGGAAGACCTGACCTTTTTAAATATTATGGCGGAGATAGGGTACAGGTAGAAAATACCGCAAAAGAATTGCGTAATCTTGGGGTTGATGTACAAATAGACACCGGATGTATCTCGGATTACTCGGGATACGATTTAATTCACGTTTTTCAATTGGACTGGAACCCTGATAGTTTTTTTATTGTTAAAAAAGCCAAAAAAATGCATTTACCCGTTGTTTTATCCGCAATCCATCACAATGTCGGTGAGGTAACCCGCTTCGATAACGAGTATGCTTTTGACTACCGCCGTCTCTCCAGATTTTTATTTAAAGATCAGTTTAAACGCGATACTTTTAAGGATATTTACCGAACGATTTTGAATTACAAACGTTTACCTGTAACTGTATTCGAAGTTTTTTACGGGCTTAAAAAAATGTACAAGTGGGTTTTGGAAAATTCTAATATGGTATTGGTTCAAACAGTTAGAGAGGCCGCCGATCTAAAAGAGACATATAACGTTCAATTTAAATGGGCCAAAGTTTGCAATGGTGTAGGGCAGGTCTTTTTAGATAAATACACATCAGATACAACTTTAGGAATTAGAAACTACATATTATGCGTCGGAAGAATTGAACCACGGAAAAATCAGTTAAGTATTATTGAAGCGGTTAAGAAATTACGTGCAGAAACTAAAGAAGATATTAAACTGGTTTTTGTCGGTGCAAAGAGTAAACACAAACATTACGAGTATTTTTACCTTTTTAACAAAGAACTAGATGAAAACCACTGGATTAAACATATTAATTTTATGAATTACGAATCCATGCCGTCATTGTACTCAGACAGTAAAGTTTGCGTATCTGCCAGCTGGTTTGAAACCACGGGATTAACTAGTTTAGAGGCGTTAATGTGCGGTGCAAATGCCGTAGCCTCGGGGGATCGCGCCAAAGAATATTTAGGTGAATATGCCAGCTATTGCGATCCCGGAGACGTTGAATCTATAAAAGCAGCAATAAAAAAAGAATATTATGCGCCTAGGCCCGAACTTTCGGAAACTTTTAAGAATAGTTACACATGGAAAAATACAGCAAAAGAGACGCTGGAGGCTTATAATAGTTTGTTGAACTAACTATGCTAAACACAATTTTGGAATTATCTGCATTTATTGGAATTTTGGGACTTGGATATATATTGGTCCTGAAAAATTTTAATTTAACGATTTATATACTTTTATTGGGTTCGGTTTTACTTCACAAAGAGTTATTCAGTTTTTACAGGTGGGATTTATTGCCGATTAGAGCATTGATGTTTGGTGTTTTGTTAGCTGCCTTAACTAAATTTGCGTTATATGTAAAAACCAATAAAAAATTTCCTGGATTTCAACTTTTTATTGATCAGCCTTTTCTTTTAATGCTGACAATTCTTTGGGTAGTCAGGGGACTTTCAATTTTATTCAGTTTTAATTTGGAGGCTTCGGTATTGTTATTTGGATTTTTTACTACGGTTGTAGCGCTTGGAATTTTGTTGCTAGGATACTTAAAAGGACAGCCGGAAAAGGCTTTGAGTTATCTAAAGTTTTATATATATGTTGCCTTCGGTCTTTCGTTGTTTGGTTTTGTACAGTACTTTTATCATTTTAAAACCGGTAAAGTTATAGGCTCTTTTTGGGTAATACCGGGAAATATACCAAGAGTGGGATCTTTGTTTTGGGATGTGAACCACTATGGCGCGCTGATTGCCGCGCTTGTCCCTGTATCCGCGGTCTTAGTATTAATAGAAAAAAAAGCTTTACATAAAATACTTTTTGCCGTTATTACGGTAAGTTTATCCATTTCGTTGGTGCTAACAAACTCCAGAACATCTTTGCTAATGGATGGGGTTGCAGTTGCCATTTTTGTAGGCATTCTTTTTCTCAGGAAATTCGGGCGTAAAGGCGTTTTATTTGTTATGCTGCTTTTTGTTTTTTTGTCCCTTCCTCCGATTTTGGAATACAACCGAAAAGGGAGTGCTTTTAGAGAAAAAGTTAAACAATATTTAAATTACCGTGTAGATTCTTCGGATTCGCACTTTTTATTAATATTGGGCGCGTACCAGATATTCGAAGAGTATCCTATTTTAGGCGGTGGCTACGGTAGTTTTTTTGAGCATTTCGGTAAAACTCAAGCCGGTCCTTTATATTACGGCAGAGATCCCGCAGCATTAACAAATAGGGTACCGGCGCATACTATTTGGGGGGAACTGATAGCGGAAACCGGAATTATAGGATTGTCTGTATTTATTCTATTAATTGGAATAATGACCGGTAGTCTTGGTTATTTAGCATTACGTTCAACTAATAAATCAACCTATTTATTAAGCAGTGCTATGTTAGGTGTTGTATTGGGGTGGATGGTATCCGGTATCTTTTATTCGTATAACGCGGAATTTTTTTGGCTGATAATGTTTTTGTTTTTTGGCTTTGGATATGCTGAATTACATAGAGAATTTACGCTAAATCAGGTTGTCAGTTATTTCGCAAAATCAGTAATTCCTTTTGCCACAGTATTTTTTATAGCGGCATTTCTGATATTTGTGAAATTAGGTTCGGTTAGTCTTATACCTTGGGATGATGCGATATATGCAAAAATTGCCAAAAACATGGTGTATACAAACGAATATATTACGCAAAATTGGGTACCGGGCAAAGTGTGGTACGAAAAACCTCCTCTTTTTATGTGGCTGGTAGCCATGTACTTTAAGTTGTTTGGTTTTACTGATTTTGCCGCCAAGCTCCCAAGCGCTTTGGCGGGGTTGGGGACTGTAATGCTTGTGTTCGTATTTGCAAAAAGGTTTTTTGGTAAAACGGCGGGATTCATAGCAGCATTTTCACTTGTTACCACCGTACAGTATCTTTTTTACTCACGTATGGCCATGACTGACGTTCTTTGTGCCTTTTTTATGACGGCGTCTTTAGCAATTTATTACAGTAAGAGATTTGATTCACAGCTTAATTTTCTTACGATTTTAATTTCAGGGCTTTTTGTGGGCTTAGCCGTAATGACAAAAGGTGTAGTTGGTTTAATTCCATTAGCCGTCATGGGTTTATACGAAATATACTTATTATTCAGCCGGCAACAAGAAGCGTTGGGAAAGTCGGTTTTACATTTGTTTGGTGTTTTGCTGGTTTCCGCTGTTATTTTTATGCCTTGGCATTACAGAATGTTCCAATTATATGGTAATAGTTTTCTAAACAACTACATTGGATATCACGTTTTTGCGCGGGCCACCGAAGATATAGAAAATAAAGAACAGCCGATTTACTGGTACATTATTATTCTAAAAGTAAGCATGCGCTTGTGGTTTATATCATTGTTGGGTGCACTGCCTTATTCAGTTGTAAGTCTTTATAAATCTAAAAACACAAAAACAGTTAACTCCTTGGCTTTTATTTTAATTTGGGCAGGTTTTATTTTTGCGTTTTTCTCGGTACCAACATCCAAATTAATCTGGTACATTATTCCGCTTTACATTCCGCTGGCTGTTTTAAATGGTTATTTTGTAAGTAGTATTTATAACCATATATCGCAAAAGTTTGAACTACTCCAGAATTCCGTTGTTAAATTTTTACTATTTTACATTTTTGGCATTGTGATTTTAGGTTATACGTTTTTGGTTCGGAATATGATATACGTTCCGGATTCAACCGGAAGTATCGCCAGGCTTTTAAAGTTAAAAGATACTTCATTTGGTATTGAACAGTTTGCATATTTAGATAGGGTGGATTTACCTTTAGCTTACTACTACACGGACGGAAAATTTAAAATAATTGACTTTAACGCTGAAAAGCCGGAGAGGATTCCCCAGGTTGGCTTTGACGATAAGCTCGTAATGCTAACAAAAAAAGGCAGATTCGTGGATAAGCTCCCACAATACGATTATTACGCGACAGTTGTTAAAGAAGATGGAGATTATATCTTGTGGTATTACGAGTCCAAGAGGAACTACTATACCTCGGCGTTAGAAGATGCTAATAAAAGGTGGGCGGAATTATCCGCAACAATTACCCAAAAATATAAGGTAGTCATCAATGCGCCCTTGGAAATGCAACAAGAATACAGCTTATTGGTAGATAAAGTAAACGAATACTCAGACATATTGATGCTGCATCAATGATATCGGGCTATTGTTACACCGGTTACAATTAATGCTGTAGTAGCAGCTAGTAAATTAGCATATGCCAGGCCCTCAATACCGAACTGTCTGCTTAGTATCAATGCTGCTATCATAAAAACAACTAATTTACTTACGTTTACCCAAAGTATATTTTTAGTTTGATTTTCAACAAGAAAATAGTTTTCCATAAATGTATGAATTGCCGAAAAGGCAGAAGCAAAAATTAATATGTCTAAAACTTTAATAGAACCCTCGAACTTTTCTCCAAATACGAGTTTTATAAAAACACCGGAAACAGCAATTGCCAAAAAAGCGAGAATTATTATTCCAAACGAAATTAAAATTGTTTCTCCGATATCGTAGGTTTTTTTCTGTCCTTTAAGTCTGGCATTTTTCGGCAGTAGAACAGTAAAAATCGACAAGGATACTAACGCAAAAATATTACTGATTTTGCTGGCCAGTGAAAAAGTTCCGACATCGTTGTAATTACGAACATACTTAGTAATTGTGTTATTAATCGCGGGCCACGCTTCCTGAACGAGTTGAGAAAATCCGGAAGGTAACCCCTTTACAATAAAAGTACGGACATGAGTAAAGTTAAATTTAAAATGTTTCGCGCCTTCCGGAAGGAATGGAAATAAAATTACATCCGCAAAAATGGATAATGAGAAAAAAGCGAAGGCGTTTACCAAGTTTAAATGTATGGTATTTAGCAATACAAAAACTGCTGCAATGGTTTTAACTAATGCAGGTAACGTATTTAACAAAATTAATTGGGTATATTTTTCTTCTTTTTGAAAATGAGCATAAAAAGTAAAGTTGATTGTGTAGGCTACTAAGCCGGCCACAAAAATTAAACTTAACCACACGTTTGTTGGAAAAAAATAGTTAACAATTCCAAGTGAGACAAGAGCGACAACGCTTAACAAAATTATCTTTAAACTATGAAAAGTCTCGGTTATGGATTTATCATCTTCATTTGTAAGGTATTTTGTAACGTAAATTGAGTTAGAGCCAAAATCGATTAGTTTAACGCACACTAATAAAATGCTCGTAAGTAAGGCGTATTTGCCAAAATCTTCAAGTGAAAGCGTTTTAGCCACAACTGCTAAAAAGAAGAATCCTATTCCTGCATTTAAAATGTTTCCGCCCGACACAAATGCTATTTTTACAAAAGATTTCCTAAACACAGCCTAATTTTACCTCATAAACCGAATCTGAGATAATAAGCGCATGAAAACAATTGGAATAGATGGTCGTTTTTATGGGGAAGCCGGTCCGGGACGCTACGTAAAGAATATTGTAACTTTTCTGGAGAAAGTTGATAAAGATAATAAATATATAGTTTTTTTAAGGCCAAAAGGAATAGAAGAATATAAACCATCAAATCCGAACTTTACCAAACAGATAGCCGATTACAAATGGTATTCGTGGGGTGAGCAAATCGGATTTCTGGTCAGACTTTTGTCAAACAAGCTGGATTTATTTTATGTTCCCCATTTCAACTTTCCGGTTTTGTATCCAGGTAAACTCGTAACCGCAATACCCGATTTAATAATGCATACATACAGCACTGAAAAAGGCACGACCTTGCCTAAACCATATTTTAGATTTAAAAAATTTGTCTATAAATTAGTAGTGCATTTAGCAGTTAAGCGTTCGTTTAAAGTCATAGTTCCTTCTTTTGATGTTCTTAATGATTTTCTAAAAGTGTTTCCTCAATATACGAGAAATAAATATATCGTTGCCGTCGAAGGAGTTGATCCGGCATTCCTTAATCAGGAATATTCAGAAGAAGGTATAAATACAAAAGTTGAGGGAAATTATCTTTTATATGTCAGCAGCATGTACGAACACAAAAACGTACCACGCCTTGTAAGAGCCTTTAAAATACTTCGTGATAAATACAAATTGGATCTCAAGCTAGTGTTAGCGGGCAAAAAAGATAAGTATTCGCTGGCGGTTGAAGATTTGGTGAATTCACTTGGTTTACAGGATTATGTCCTTATACCAGGTAACAAAGCTCCGGTGAGTGATAATGAGTCTAAATATTACCGTAAACACGCCTTATTGTACGTTTTTCCATCATTAAAAGAGGGTTTTAGTTTAACACCTATGGAGGCTCAAAGCTTCGGTTTGCCATGTATAATTTCGGATATTCCTGTGCACAGAGAAATATATAAAGACACGGTGTCTTATTTTGATCCCGGGAACGAAGAAGATATAGCAGCAAAGATCGCCGCACTTTTAGCAAATCAACAGTTGCAAAAAGAATTAATAGAAAAAGGTTTAAATCATTACAAAAAATTTGATTGGATTAAAACTGCTGAAATAACTAAAAGTGTCTTTGATGACGCTCTAAAAAATTAGTTTATTTTGTGAATATAATCTATTAATTTTTTTGCGGAGTCGAACCATGTGTATCCTTGTGCGTAAACTGCACCCTTTTCTGTCATAGACTCCGTACTTTCTTCTACCAGTTTTATAATTGCTTCCGACATTCCTTTTGTATCCGTTGGATTAGCGTAAAATACGCTATCTTTCCCAAGTTGTTTATGCGGCGGAATTGAAGAAACGGCACAGGGTATTTTAGATGTCATCGCCTCTAATAAAGTTAGGCTGAAGCCTTCTTCAAACGAAAAATTTACAAAACCTTTTGCACTCGCAAAAAGAAGTGGTAAATTTTCCTGAGGAATCCATCCTAAATATATAACGGATTCGCTTAAGTTTTCTTTTTTGATGCTTTCAAAAATATCTTCATAATTCCATCCCTTCTTTCCAACTAAAACCAAATTAATTTCTTCCACTTTTTTACTGTTTTTCCGGGCTAAACTAAAAGCCCTTATTAATCCGACCACGTTTTTTCTCGGTTGTAGAGTTGATACAAAAAGCAGGTAATTGTTTTTTATACCGTATGTATCTTTAATCTTTTGTTTTTGTTGAATATCGTAGTTTTTGCGAAAATCGTCTGAAACACCTTCGTGTATCACACGTATATTATTGGAACTTGAAACCAACCCGGCATTTAATATTTGTTCTTTAGTGTATTCGGAAGGAACTACTATCAGTCTAGCTGTATTACACGCATATTTTAGCAAATTCCATTGAAGTAAAAACCTGAAACTTATTTTGGAAAACTGTTTGTTGGATTTAATTTCTAATCCATGAACCATAATTACAACTTTAGTATTTTTAGGATATATAACCGGTACGGTATGTTCCGGACTAAAATAAAACTCAGGAGAATCTTTAAATAATTGTCGGCTTAAGCCATTATGTGTCCAGGACAGGCTACTTTGTATTTGTGTAAATTTAACATACGGAAAATCGGTATGAAGTTTATCCAGTAAAGAATCTTTTTTTAAATCCCGATAATAAAGCAAAAAATCCTGATCTTTAAAATCTTTAAATAATGTTCTGTACAAATTATAAGTAAAATATTCAGGACCTGCCGGCTCTAAAGATTCAAGTATTTTACCGTTTAGTGCTATAGCCATCATAGTGATTATACCTTGTGCTATAGTATTTCCATAACTATGAAAATCGCAGTAGTTTCAGATGATCTTATTCAACACGGTGGACAGGAACGTGTGACCGATGCTTTTTTAGATATTTTTCCTACTGCAGTGCTTTATTCAAGTGCAATTTCACCTGAATGGAAAACATATCTAAAGTCAAAGAATGTAAAATTTCACGTATCTTTCGCGGATAAAATTCCGTTCTTTTATAAACTCTATCGTTATTACGCGCCTTTTTTAATGCACAACTTAGCATTTGAGAGTTTTAATTTAAGTGAATATGATCTGGTTCTATCCAGTTCTTCCCGTTTTGCGCACACGATTTTAACGAAACCAAAGACAGTTCATGTTTGTTATATGCATTCTCCCGGGCGTATGTTTTGGCTGACTGATGATTATTTTAAAAACGAATCGTATGGAATTTTAAAACCATTAAAGAAATTTGCCAAAAGCTTTTTATCTTACTTTTTGTTATATCAACGCATGCTGGACTATGTCGCAGCCCAAAGAGTTAATGTCTTTTTGACTAATTCGGAAGTAGTAAAAAAAAGAATCAAAAAATTTTATGGCAGAGAAAGTAGTGTAATTCACCCTTTTATTGATCTTAAACCATTTAAAAAATTAGTTGCAAAAGATGGTGATTACTTTTTGGTTGTCACACGCCTTGCCGCCTGGAAACGGGTTGATATAGCAATTGAGGCCTGTATGGATTTAAATTTAAAGTTAAAAATTATAGGTGATGGTCCCGACATGCCGCGTTTGGTAAATTTAGCGAAAAAATCCCCTTTAATTGAATTTATGGGAGCAGTACCCGATGATGTGAAATTAGATACTTTAGCGGGTTCTAAAGCGTTAATACAAACACAGTATGAGGATTTTGGAATAGTACCTTTAGAAGCCAATGCCACAGGGAAAGTGGTTTTAGCATACGGCAAAGGCGGCGTGCTAGAAACAATGCAAAAAGGTAAAACCGCGGAATTTTTTTACAGTCAAAATGCAGAATCAGTAAAACAATTGTTGATTAGCTTTGATAGTACCAGGTATGATATAAAGGAGTGCACAAAAAATGCTGAAAGATTCGATTTAAGCGTGTTCAGACAAAATGTGTTAAATTTCATAAACAGCATTGGCAGTGTATACTGATAGAGAAAATTTATGGACGTATACTCAATTTTAAAGAGACTAATGGACATTTTCGGCGCATTGGTGGGAATAATTATATTTTCGCCGTTATTAATTGGCGGTGCATTATGGGTAAAAATAGTATCTCCTGACGGCCCAATTTTTGCTGATATTAAACCCAGAGTAGGCAAAAATAGAGCACCTTTTAAATTTTATAAATTCCGTTCTATGGTCATGAACGGATACGAGTTTTTGAAAAATAATTATCCGGAATTGCACAAAAAATACGAAGAAAATAATTACAAATTGAGTGCAGATGAAGACCCGAGATTACTTAAGGGGGCGAAGTTTGTCAGGCATTACAGTATTGATGAAATGCCTCAGTTTTTTAATGTGTTGAAAGGAGATATGAGTATAGTGGGACCCCGGGCTTACTATTTTTATGAAGTTGAAGAACAGTGTCAGCGACACCCTGAGGCAATTCCTTATATGGAAGAGGCACTAAAAGTAAAACCCGGTATTACCGGCTTATGGCAGGTAAGCGGTAGATCCCAGGTAGGTTTTTTGGATAGAGTAAAAATGGACGCATTCTATGCTAAAAAGCGTTCTATACTGTATGATTTACTAATCATACTGAAAACCCCGTATGTAGTTTTAACAGGCAAAGGAGCCTTCTAAAAAAATATGAACAATTCTAGATTTTGGAATCAGGGAACTACGGCTGCAAGTGCTAAAAGTCCTAAACAGCCTTCAGTTAATAAAAATTTAATGAAGGGGCTTGGAGCAACCGGGCTGATATTAATCACGGTTGTAGCTTTGGTTTTGGGAACTGGGTATATTTTTATTGTACGTCCCGCTTTAGCATTAAGCGCTAATCTCGAATCCCTAAAAAAAGACGGCACTGCCATCTCCGATTCGTTGAGAAAAAGAGATCTTGTAGAACTTGAGAAAAATTTAAAAAAGACAGAATCCGATTTAGAACAGGTTCGAAAAGATCGGGAAGACAAATTTGGCTGGGCAAAAAATTTAAAGATATTTAAAATTAACGAGTTTTATGGGGATTCGGACAGACTTATTAACGCAGGTTATTACAGTATTGATGCTTTGCGTGAAATAGCCAAGGTGGTAACTCCTTTTGCGGATGCCGCTGGGTTACGGGTTAAAGAAGAAGATGTCGTTTCGGAAGAACAAGGCCTGATGGAAGCTTTCCAAAGCTGGGTTACATTAATGCCCGAAGTAGCCGGTCAAATGGATGGGGTAATAGAAAAGGTAGCCAAAATAGGTGATGAACTCCAGCCCATAGATACTTCAAAATATCCCGAAAAAATCCGTGGTGTAGAAGTAAGGTCTACTTTGGATTTTGTTAAAAACACGCTATCCCAGGCAAATGATTACGGCCCCGATCTTAAACAGGCCCTAACTATTTTTCCGAGACTATTAGCTGTTGGGACAACTGAAAAACGTTACATGATGATTATGCAGAATGACAAAGAACTACGTCCTACCGGTGGATTCATGACTAATTACGCCACATTTAAAATTAAAGATGGCCTACTTAGCTCGGATTTTTCTTCTAAAGATATGTATAGTATTGATCTGACGCTGGACATTATAGATGCCACATACGATTTTCCTGACGCTCCTCAGCCCTATCCTAAGTATCTAAAAGTTGAAAGATGGTATGCGCGTGATATGAACTTTTCACCGGATTTTGTCACTTCTATGGATCAGTTACTAAAGTTCTATAAAATGGCAGGTAATATTAACCCTGTTGAAATAAAGCCTGTTGATGGCATTATTGGAATCGACACGCAGGTTATAAGCGAACTGCTTGATGTTACAGGTCCTGTTACGGTGAATGGGGTTACGTACAATAGTGAAAACGTTGTATATGAGCTTGAACGAATTGCGTCTCTTGAATTACGCGAACAGCAAAATCGAAAACGGGTATTAGGTGATTTGATGGAGGCAATGTTAATTAATGTTTTCGAATCCGACAAAAATTTGTGGTCAAAACTTATAGATAAAGGTATTGATTTGGCGATGAGAAAACACATACAGGCGTACGTCTTTGACCCGGAGGCTCAGGCACTAGTAGAAAAGTATGGTGTTGGCGGAAGAATTACCGAAGAAACTAAAGGTGATTACTCAATGATTGTTTCTACAAATCTTGGCGGAGACAAGACAAACTGGTTTGCTTCTAAAAAAGTTACTGAAACGCTAGAAAAACAAGGTGACAAGTGGATTAAGACTGTGAAATTAGACTATTCCTACCCTGAACCTGCAGGCGATTTTGCGCCCTTTGTTAAGAGGTTTAGAGATTGGGTTCGTGTTTACGCTCCGGTAGGTTCTACTTTTATCGGTGTTGAAGGTTCCGAAGACGGCACTATGACCGACCAGGAGAGGAACAAAGTTTGGTTTAGCGGTTATGTTGAGTTAGGTCCTAATGAAACTAAAAGCATGACTTTTAAGTATGAATTGCCTAAAGACGCGGTTACCGGTGATAACTACGTATTGGAACTTCAAAAACAGGCAGGTATTGATAAAGAACAATATACAATAGTTGTTAATGGTAAAAGTCAGGTTATAGAACTTACAAAGGATACCAAAGTAACCGTAAAGCTTAACTAGCTTTATACAAAAATTTGTTACAGAAGCAATTGTTCTAAAAAACCTAAACTACGGTGATTCGCATAAATTCTATTCGTTACTAACCAAGGATCATGGCAAGATTTCAGCTCTTGCCATGGGAGTACGTAAAATAAGTTCCCGACGGGCAGGAAATTTAGACTCTCTTAATCATATAGTTGTAAGTATTACAGAAAGCTCCAAAGGATTTAAAACTGTAAATGAGGTTAAGACTCTTAACTCGTATAAACGCAGTAAAGAAAGTTTAGATGCTATTTACTATGGTCTAAAATTTGCAGAGTCTGTGGAATATTCATTAGATCAGGATCACGATCAGCCGGAAATATTCTATCTACTTTTAACCGCGCTGGATTCTTTAGACCAACCAGGTATTCCGGCGAAAATAATTGAATTGTGGTTTTTATTAGGGCTTAGTGATGCTTTGGGTTTTAAAATCGATTTAAAAAATTGCGCAGGCTGTGGATTGGTTTTTATACCCCCTTACGATAAATTGAGTTACAGTTATGAGTCCGGAGGTATTTTGTGTGGCAGCTGTTCAGGGTATTCACTAAAAATGCGCGCGGAAACTTTCGAGCTTTTAAGATCCTTACGTAACAACTCTCTCGAAAGCATAACAAGCCAAAACTACTCCGATAACGCCGTAAATGAAGTATCCGCTATTTTAAATACCCACGCGCGCAATATGTTTATATCCAGAAACGTTGGTGAGAAAACCGGGATGCTTATCGGAAATATTTAAAACCTGATTTCCTCAAACAAGCAGATTGTTCCCTCGAATCAGGGCTTTGTTGTATACTGAGCCTATGAGTTCAACAGATTTACAGAAAATAGTAGGATTAAGCAAACGACGTGGGTTTGTTTTTCCTGGATCCGATATATATGGCGGATTAGCCAATACTTACGATTTTGGCCCTTTGGGGGTGTTATTAAAGAAAAATATCTCAGACCTATGGTGGAAAACCTTTGTAACCAAACGCAGTGATATGTATGGGCTTGATACCAGCAATTTAATGAGTCCGAAAGTATGGGAAGCATCGGGACATACCGCAAATTTTACTAACGTATTAATCGATTGTTTAAATTGTAAGTACAGAACCCGTGCCGATCATTTAATAGAAGACGCACTTCCGGGTTACGAAAACGTAGAAGGCCGCCCACTTTCTGAACTGGATGAAATTATAAAGTCAAATAATATTAAATGTCCAAAGTGTGGACTTTCAAAATGGACGCCATCCCGTAATTTTAATCAACTTTTCGAGACATCTGTCGGGATAATAACTGAGGGAACAGATACGGCATTTCTCAGAGGAGAGTTAGCTCAGGGCATGTTCGTAAATTTTAAGAATGTTCTCGACAGTATGCACCCAAAACTGCCTTTTGGTATAGCGCAATCCGGTAAGGCTTACCGTAATGAGATTACGATGGGAAAATTTACATTTAGAACTTTGGAGTTTGATTTAGCGGAATTTGAATATTTTGTAGACCCTAAATATTGGGAAGTTCATTTTGAATATTGGAAAGAGGAAATGATGAAATTTGCTTTAGCAGTAGGTCTGAATGCAACTGATTTACGCTGGAGAGCACATTCTAAAGAGGAATTAGCCCACTATTCTAAACGCACTGAGGACTTAGAATATCGATTTCCATGGGGATATAAAGAAATGTGGGGTCTGGCGTACCGAACTGATTTTGATCTGAAAAATCATATGGAAAAATCAGGTGTGGATATGAATTATGTAGACCCGTTTACCAATGACAAGTTTATTCCGCATGTAATTGAGCCCACATTTGGCATTTCGCGGCTATTTACCATCCTTTTAATGAACGCCTACACCGAAGAGCAGGATAGGGTAGTATTAAAGCTTCCAAAGAATATAGCCCCTTATAGAGCGGCTGTTTTTCCGCTTGTAAAAAACAAAGAAGATATTGTTAATAAAGCGCGAGATATATTTGAAACGTTGGTTACTGCAGGAATATCTACTGCATGGGATGACCGCGGCAACATCGGGAAAAGGTACTATTCACAAGATGAAATAGGAACTCCTTCTTGCGTAACAATTGATTACCAAACTTTGGAAGATAATACCGTAACCGTTAGAGATAGAGATACTACAAAACAGGATAGAATACGTTTGGAAGATCTGATAAGCCGTTTATAAAACATGTACATCTTTTTGCACAAAAAGAACGCGCCCAAGAGAATTTATTTTAGTTTACTTCTCTCAGGCGCTTTTTCCCGAACCAACCCTTTCTTAACCGGCCGCGATGTGTATCAATTGTGACTCATATAAAAATACGTGCGTCCTTGTGATAAATGCGACGCTTCAGCGCTTGAGTCCTTAATCCGGATGAAATCTCTGGGGTGATATTTAATCCCCAAAGTCACCGCAATCCGCTGGATAGTCTCAGCGCTTTGCACAATTCCCTCGTTGTTAACCGATGACTCTCTCCATACGAACGAAATACTGATGGGGCGAACACGGTTTTGTAAGGGAGAAGACGGAAATAACTTTGGTAACATGCTACCCTCCCATTGGAATGAAGAATTCGAACCTATGGTAGAAATGTAGGTTGTATAGCAGGTTTGCCTTTCATTATAACACTTTCGGGTATTGTTTGTATTGACAGTGGATTCCATATGGTGGATATTGGATATAGTTTGGTGATCAATGGTGAAAACCAAAAAATGAAGGATTAAAAAATGCGAATGTTTCTTGGGGAATATCAACCGAATATCACTGAAGGTTCTCGTATTGCCCTGCCCAAGAAACTTCGGGATCAAATACATGGAGATGAAATAATACTCTCCCGTGGGTTTGAAAGGTGCATTTTTTTATACGATAAGGAAGATTGGGTTAACGAAGCTAAAAAACAGGTTGAAAGCCCAATCAGCGATTTGAAAACAAGGGATCTTAAGAGGTACATGTTCGCAAGCGCTTCCGAATCGGCTATAGACGCACAAGGGAGAATAGTGTTGCCGACGCCGCTAAAAATGTATGCGGCAATTGATAAGAGAACGTGTGTAGTCGGCGCAGGGGATCATATAGAAATTTGGGATGCGGACGCATGGTCAGCACATTTAGAAAAAATTTCTGCCCAACTCGCCGCGGAATAAACGCTAAATGTACCACGAACCTGTACTAAAAGAGGAAGTAATAGCACATTTACAAGTTAAAGAAGGTCAAAAATACATTGATGCTACGCTTGGAGATGGAGGGCATACTTTGGCGATTTTGGAAAAGGGCGGAATTGTTTTAGGTATAGATATTAATGACCAAAGTTTGGAACGGGCGATTCACAGAATTAATAGTGCCGGGTATGGAAAATCCTTTTTTCCTTGCAAGGGCAACTTTGAGCACATAGATGCTCTGGCCGAGGACACGGGGTTTAACCAGGTTTCCGGAATTTTAATGGATCTGGGTTACAGCTCTTTTCAACTGGACGAAAGTGATATTGGATTAAGTTTCTTGCGTGATTCTCCGCTGGATATGCGTTTGAACAAAGATTTAGGAGTAACAGCCGCCGACTTAGTTAATTCGCTATCTGAAAAGGAATTAACCCAATTAATAAGCAACTATTCAGACGAAAAATTTGCTAAATCATTTGCTCACGCCATAGTTTTATCTCGCAATTTGAAGAAGATACAGACAACCAGACAGTTGGCTGACATTTTAAAATCTGCATCTTCTCCAGGTTACGAGCACGGTAGGATACATCCTGCCACCCGAACTTTTCAGGCGTTAAGAATCGTCGTTAATGATGAATTAGGTAACCTGGAAAGATCACTGCCCCGAGCTGCGCGCCTGTTGCTGCCTGGAGGTCGAATGATAGTCATAAGCTTTCATTCGCTAGAAGATCGTATCGTTAAAATGTTTGCAAAAGAACAAGAACGTATACGAAACGGCGCGCAGCCCTGGTTAAAAAGTGTTACGACAAAACCGGTTGAACCTACAAGTACCGAGGTTCAAAGTAACGCCCGCTCGCGAAGTGCAAAGATGCGTGTGCTAGAAAGAAAAGTTTATTTATAAAAAAAATGTTACGACACTGCCCAAAACGACACAAAAATATAGATCTTTCCAAAATGTTTCTTGTATTGGCTGTACTTTCGTTTGTAGCCAGCCTGGGATATAGAATACATTCTGCCGGAAAGCTGGCGGTAAAGAACGAAGCCTTGAAACAATATACGGAAAAGAAATCCGCTTTAGAAAAAGACCTGGCTTTATTGGAATTTGAAGATTCCAAATACTCATCACTCAAGTATTTGGAGAGCTCCGCATCGCGCATGGGTTTGGTACGGGTCAGTGAGCCATTAATTGCAGTAGAATTTAGTGGTGGTACAAGTATTGCGGCTGTCAGGTGAACACTCCAAATAATAAGAAATTTGAATATCGGGGCGTAACAAGAATACGTATTTTGCGTTATATTTTTTTATTTTCTTTTGTAGCTATAGTTGCGAAACTTTTTTATATCCAGGTTTTGTCACATGATAAATACCAGTCTCTTGCTTACAGCCAATATGTGGATACTCAAACTATCCCCCCAAGAAGAGGAAATATTACTACATCTGATGGTTTTTTACTTGCCGGTACAAAAACAAACTATACTTTATATGCAGAACCCAAAAAAATCCCGGAAATTCCTGAGTTTAGTGAAAAAATTGCAAAGTTATTTGTTGAGCTAGATCAAAAAGAAACGTCCGAAACCACGAAAAGCAATTCGAATTTTGGAGATTTTTATCTTAAAGTTTCCCAATCTATTAAACCTGACTTATTTTGGGTAGGATTACGTCGTGGCTTATCCCCTGAAGACAGAAAACTGATTTTGGATATGAATATACCCGGAATTGGCTTTGAGGAAGATCCTGTGCGTTATTACCCTGAAGATACTCTGGCAGCGCATGTACTTGGCTTTGTCGGAAGTAATGAGAAGGGCGAACGTACAGGGTATTACGGAATAGAAGGAGGATTAAATAACGATCTTAAAGGCAAGCAAGGAAGGATATTTCAGGAAGTCGATTCTATTGGCCGGCCTATTCTTTTAGGAAATTTTAAAAAGCTTCCGCCGATTCAGGGGCGGGATATCGTTTTAACAATAGATAGATCGGCTCAGTATCTGGTAGAGCAAAAACTGAAAGAAGGCGTAGAAAAATACAACGCGACCTCTGGCACGGTTGTTGTTATGAACCCTAGTACCGGTGAAATTATCGCGATGGCAAACTATCCTACCTTTGATTATAAAAATCTGATATTTGAGGAAGAGGTTTTAACCGAAGAACAAAAAAAGGTCAGCGGAAGAAAAAAATATGAATACCGAAATTTTGCGATTTCCAGTCCGTATGAACCGGGTTCCGTAATAAAGCCATTTACGATTTCGGCGGCAATAGATTTGGGAATAGTAAATCCGAATACAACTTTCGAGGATAACGGCCCTGTTTGGTACTCAGGAAAGAAAATAGACAACTGGGATGGAAAACACTATCAGACTCAAACTATTACACAATTACTTCAAAAATCTAATAACATAGGTGCGGCTTGGGTAGGACACCAGGTAGGTTCTAAAAACGTCAGTAAGTACTTTGAAAGCTTTGGAATTGGTGCAAAATACGGAATAGAGTTGGAAGGAGAGGAAACAGGTACTTTACGGGATCACGATACCTGGACTGATATTGACTTGGCAAATGTCTCTTTTGGGCAGGGTATGTCTGCTACCCCTTTACAGGTTCTTAACGGTTTTAACGTCTTTGCTAACGGAGGTTATTTACTTCAACCTAAAATCGTTTCCCGCATTATAGATAACGGAAAGGTAATTAATATACCAACCAAAAATATCCGCAAAGTATTATCATCCGAAACTACGGCTACAATGGTGGATTTGTTGGAAAAAGCAGCTGAAGGTGGAGAGGCCAAATTCTTTATAAAAAAAGAGTACCGTATAGCGGGAAAGACCGGTACCGCACAAATTTACACCGAATCAGGTTATGATCCCAACAAAAGTAATGCTACTTTCGTGGGTTTTATGTCCGGTTCAAAGAAATTTAGCATGATTGTAAAACTTGAAGAACCAAGAACCAGCATTTACGCTGCCGAAACTGCCGTCCCTTTGTGGATGACTATTGCCGACGATTTAGTTAAATATTACGGATTAGCCCCAGATAAACCGGTCGCAGAGGTTGCTCCACTATAAATAGATATTTCCCCCCTTTATTCTTACTGAATACTAATAAAATCGAAGTGTGTTTTCCCGGGAAATAGGAAATATAGGCGAAAATATTGCGATAGCCTACTTAAAAACGAAAAAATTCTATATTCTGGCGAAAAATGTATACGTTAGGTGGGGAGAAATTGACATAATAGCCATAAAAAACCGTAAAATTTACTTTTTTGAGGTTAAATACTCCCGAACCGGAATACCTGCCGTTGATATGTATTCCAAATCCAAGAGACGTAAAGTTATAAGATCTGTGTATTTATGGCTAGATTTATACAGCAAAATGAAAAATTATTCACCGAAGCTTGGACTTATAGCAATTCAGCGCCTGTCAGATGGTCTTGATATAAAAGTATATATAGAGGCTCTGTATTAACCGTAGCATGTTGTGTTAATATACCAATATGAGTAAAAAGATTTTATTTATAGAAGATGACGAAGGTTTCTTTAATTTGTTTTCTGCGGCTTTAAGTATGAAAGGCTATACCATTGTGCATGTCGCTGATGGTTCTGAGGCTGTAGAAAAGGTTAAATCAGAAAAACCTGATCTGGTTCTTTTAGATATAATTTTGCCTGGAATGAGCGGCTTGGACATATTAAAAGAGCTTAAGGAGACTGAAGAAACCAAAGCCATTAAGATAGTTATGCTTACAAATTTTGGCACCGATGAAAATGTAAATCGGGCTATGGAATTAGGTTCTGATGATTACCTAATGAAATACAATGTAGTTCCTTCGGAATTACCCAACAAAATAGCCGCTTTACTAGGTGAAACCGCTGATTCCGGTGTAAAATTTGTTAGTTAACTGATCAAAATCGAATAAAAGCCAGATTAAGTACCTGCCCATGGATACTGTATATTTACTAATTATTATATTTGAAGCTTTAGCGTTGGTTTTGCTGGTTGTATTTTTCCTTTTTAAGTCCCACAAGTTATCAGAAGTTCTAAAAGAGCTTCAGCAACATAGGGAGCAGGAAAAAAAGCAGGTTGAATTACAACACCAACGTGATGATTATTTGGCAATGCTGGTGCATGAACTACGGGCTCCTTTGGCAGTTATTAAAGGTGCTGCAGACTTAATAATTAAAGAGGCTCCCAGTTTGTCCAAAGAACAAATCGAAACTTTACTTGGCCAGATTAAAAAATCATCCTCTAGCCTTTTGCAAATAGTAAACGACATTCTTGACGTTTCTAAAATTGAATCAGGTAAATTTAGTATTAAAAAAGTTCCCGGAGACATTAATCTATTATTAAAAGAAATTTGCGATTATTATCTTTCATGGGCAAACGAGAAACAGATAAAAATAAATCTCGAACTCGAAGAAAACATTCCGCAAATAAATTTTGACTCAGAACGTGTTAAACAGGTTTTAAACAATCTGTTATCAAACGCTTTAAAATTTACTGATGAATATGGAAATATAACGGTAAAAACTCACTTAAACACTAAAGTTGTTCAGGTGTATGTATGCGATACGGGTATTGGAATTCCGGATGATATGAAACACAAATTGTTCAACAAGTTTGTTCAGGTAGGCGCAAAGGAACAGGTGAAGGAAAAAGGAACTGGTTTAGGATTATTTATTGCAAAAGGAATTGTCGAAGCTCACGGAGGAAACATTTGGATTGAAGATAACGATCCGCAAGGTACTAAGTTTGTATTTACGATTCCATTAGCGAATTAATTTTTATGGATATTCCGGAAACAAATTTTCGCGCATACGACATAAGGGGAATTTATCCAGAAGAAATAGATGAACTTAAAATGGAGCATATAGGTAAAGCTCTAGCGAAAATGTTTTACGATCGTCAGATTAAAAATGTTGTTGTGGGACGGGATAACCGGGAAAACTCGGAGATAACTACCAGCGGTTTAATCAAAGGTCTTTTATCATCAGGTATCAATGTAAATTACACAGGTATAACAACGCATCCGGCCATGCACTATTTTACATTTATAGGATTTGATGCCGCGATAAATGTAACGGCCAGTCATAACCCCAGCAATTACACAGGAATAAAAGTGGATTTTGAAAAAGCAATGCCTTTATATGGTGATGAACTTAAAAAGGTTCACGACATAATCGCGCGTGAGGATTATGTCAAAGGAAAAGGCGTTTTTAACCAGCACGGTTTGAATACTCAGTATGTCGACATGCTTAGCCACAAATTTAGAATTAAAAATAAAATTAAAGTGGCACTTGATTGCGGTGGCGGGGCAACTTCAGAAATAGCACCCAGGACTTTTAATAAAATAGGGGCGTATGTTTCGCCGCTTTTTTGCGATCTTTCAGATAAAAATGTACACGAAGTTCCAAATCCTGAATCTTTTGGGTTTATGCAGGAAGTTCGAAAACATACTGTTGATTCATACAGCAATATCGGTATTGGTCTGGACGGAGATGGAGACCGGCTCGGGGTAGTAGACGAAAAAGGACATATATATAAGATAGATCAGATTGCCCTTTTGTTGATTAAGCACATAATGCCAAAACATAAGAACGGACAAATAATTTATGATGTCAAAAGTACGCAATTGATTGAACAAACCGCTAAAAAATACGGGGGTGTGCCAAAGATAATGCAAACAGGCCGAAGCTACGTCCTTAAAGAAATGTTTGCCGGGAACGCGGTTTTGGGGGTTGAATTATCAGGGCATGTTTATATTAAGGATGATTATTTCGGTTTTGATGATGCTATTTATACGGCGTGCAGATTAATTTCCATTCTGGACAAAGAGGAAAAACCCTTATCCGAATTAATGAATGAGTTTCCTAAACTGGCAAGCACACCTGAAATATCTGTTCCGTGTCCTGACGATCAAAAATTTGATGTTATTAAAGATCTACAACGCAGAGCGCTAGAAAACAAAAAATTTTTAGATGTAAACACTATGGACGGCATCAGGGTCAAAACATCTGAGACTGGTTGGTTTTTAATTAGAGCTAAGAATACTACGCCCTTGCTAAGTCTGGTATTTGAGGGCAAAGATATGGGTGAAGTCCAGGATAATATGCAGATTGTTACAAACCTTTTGAAGGATTATAAAAGCGTAGATTTAACTAATTTTAGCTGAAAAAGAAAGGTGTTATACTCGAAATATGAATAAAAAAACTGCCCAAGTTTTGTGGTTTAAAGAAATACGCAAAACAGATATTTCGGTTGTTGGAGGTAAAGGAGCAAATTTAGGAGAGATGGTATTTGCAAAAATACCCGTTCCCAATGGCTTTGTCGTTACGGCAAACGCTTATTACGATTTTATTAATTCAACATCAATAAAACAAAAAATAATAACCGAGTTGAAAGGCCTCGATGTAGACGATTCCGACAAACTTCGCGCGGCCTCGCGAGCAATAGAAACCGCGATCATGGCAGCCGACATGCCGGAAGAATTAGCTGAACAGATTAAAACCTATTACCTTGAATTATGCGGAGAACATGACCGCTATGTGGCTGTAAGATCTTCGGCTACCGCCGAAGATCTCCCGGACGCGTCGTTTGCTGGACAGCAGGAAACATACCTTAACGTTAAAGGTTGGAAAGATGTTGTTAAGCACGTTCAAAAATGCTGGGCATCCCTTTTTGAGGCTCGAGCTATTTTTTATAGAGAAACCAACAAATACTCTCATTTAAAAGTAGGTATAGCCGTTCCTGTACAGTTAATGGTTCAGTCAGAAGTTGCAGGTATTATGTTTACGGTTAACCCTTTAACAAATAATCAGGGTGAGGTGTCTATAGAAGCTGCTTTTGGATTAGGACAGCCGATTGTTTCCGGAGAAGTTACGCCGGATCAATATATAATAGATAAAAAAACAGGCAAGATTACTTCCAAATATATTTCTAACCAAGATTGGCAGTTTACTTTAGCCGGAAAGACTCCGATATCTAAAAAATACCAAAACGTACAGAAATTGCCAACAAAAACCATATTGGAGTTGGCAAAAATAGGTCTTCAAATTGAAGAGCACTACGGACGTCCTCAGGATATTGAATATGGTATAGAAGGCGGAAAAGTATACATTGTGCAATCCCGCCCGGTTACCACTTTAAATGCCCAGCACGACAAGACTTTAGTAATTGAAGGCGGAATTAAAGCGAAGCCTTTATTAGATGGATTAGCAGCTTCTCCTGGAGTTGCTGTAGGAAAAGTTCAGATAGTTAAAAGTCCCAGTGAAATCAGCAAAGTTAAAGAAGGAGATATTCTGGTGGCAGAGATGACCAATCCCGACTATGTACCAGCCATGAAACGTGCTGCTGCCATTGTTACCGATTTGGGGGGTCGTACGAGCCACGCGGCTATTGTAAGTAGAGAACTTGGTGTACCCGCAGTTGTAGGAACCGAAAGTGCCACAAAAATATTAACCAACAATGAAGAAATTAGTGTAGATGGTACAAATGGTTTGGTATACGAAGGTAATGTTACAGTAGAGTCAAAAGAAGAGGATGTTGCGCAAATAGATACCTCAAAAATGAAGACAGCAATGAAAATCTACATGAATCTTGCGGAACCGGAACTGGCAGAAGATATGGCAAAACGAAATGTTGATGGTGTCGGATTATTGAGAGCTGAATTTATCATGGCCAACATTGGGACACACCCTAAAGTATTTATAAAAAATCACACCGAAAAGCAGTATATAAATCAGTTAGCCGATGGTTTGGAAAAGTTCGCAAAAGCGTTTTATCCCAGGCCAGTTGTTTACAGATTTAATGATTTTAAGTCTAACGAATACGCTCACTTAAAAGGCGGGGAAGAATTTGAATCGGAAGAGCCAAATCCAATGATTGGTTACAGAGGTGTCTTTAGATACATTAAAGAACCGGAAGTTTTTGAAATGGAATGTGAAGCAATAAAGATTGTGAGAAATAAAATGGGCTATAAGAATCTTTGGGTAATGCTGCCTTTTGTTAGAACTATTGAGCAGTTACGCGAAACAAAAAAACTGCTTAACTCTTTTGGGCTAAGAAGAAGTGGTTTATTCAAACTATGGTTAATGGTTGAAATTCCTTCTAATGTTATTTTGTTGGATGAATTTTTAGAAGAAGGTGTGGACGGTGTTTCGATTGGTAGTAATGATTTAACTATGTTGACTTTGGGTCTGGACAGAGATAACGATAAAGTGGCCGAAGTCTACACTGAAATGAATCCTGCGGTGTTAAAATCATTCGAAAAAATTATTACCGGATGTAGAAAACATAAAGTAACTTGTTCCATGTGCGGACAGGCCCCTTCCGTTTTTCCTGAACTTGTTGAAATGATGGTAGGTTGGGGAGCTACATCTGTTTCCGTAAGTCCTGATGTAATTGAAAAGACCAGACAAATAGTATACGAGGCCGAAAGAAAAGTTTTGCATAAAAAGAAATGACACCAAAAATAAAATCAATTGATTGTCACAAACTGGTTAATTCCAGAGGTGATTGGACAATCGAGACTCATGTTGAACTAACAGATGGCTCTGTCGGAGTCCAGGCTATCCCAGATGGTGCGTCAAAAGGGCAAAATGAGGCAATAAGTATAGAGCCGGAAAAAGCGGTGGACATAGTTTCTACCGTGATAAACGACGCGCTTAAAGGTGAAGATCCGTTTGAACAGGATGTATTGGATGAAGTTCTTATTTCAATGGACGGAACTCCAAATAAAAGCCACTTGGGTGGTAACAGCATACTTTCAGTTTCCTTGGCAATAGCAGAAGCATCTGCTATGTCGAAAGAAATGGAACTGTACGAGTATTTAAGCGTTCTGTACACAGGAAAAAAGAAGATGCGCCACGAGGTACGTTTTCCGACACCGGTATTTAATATCTTAAATGGGGGTAAACACGCTCACAATGGACTGTCGTTTCAGGAATTTATGGTGATTCCTTCGCCGAAGAAAAACTTTGTAGAAGCAATGGAAATGGGTGTAGACGTTTACCATCAATTAAAGAAAAATCTTACAGCTGATAATTACGATATTGATGTAGGCGATGAGGGGGGTTTCGCGCCAAATGGCCTCACAGTAGGTAAGGCGTTAACGTACATTAAAAGTGCAGCGTCGGAAAAATTTAAACCCGGTGAAGACGTTTTTTTTGGAATGGATGTGGCCGCAGAGTCTTTTTATAAACATGGCAAATATTGTGTAGATGAAGAAGAACTTAAAAACGATAACGTTGAGATGGGATTATATTATTCTAATCTTATTAAAAAGTTCGAACTTATATATATAGAAGATCCTTTTTACGAGAAGGATATAGAGGGATGGGGCCAGTTTTTTAAGAAGGAAGGAAAGAAACTAATGATTGTCGGTGATGACTTAGTAGTTACAAACACTAAGTTTTTATCTATGGCAATTAGTCAGTCCTTAATTAATGCCGTTATAGTAAAACCAAACCAAATAGGAACGTTAACCGAAACGTTACGTTTTATAAAGATGGCCAAGGAAAATAATCTGGCTACCATAATATCCCACCGAAGTGGGGATACCGCAGAAGATACGTTTATTGCAGATCTGGCATTAGCTGTTGACGCGGACTTTATTAAATCCGGAGCTCCTGTGCGTGGGGAACGTGTCGCTAAATACAACCGGCTTTTGGAAATTTACTTCAAAGATTAAAAATCTCAAAAATCGTTCACTATGTATGCCGCATAGTCCTGAGCTAGCGGGGTTTCAATTGTTGCTGTTTCTTCATCTGATAATTTTTCAAAATATCTTCTGAATCCGCGGATTGAATTTCCGTGGCAGGATACAGCCACATTCACATTGTATTTTTTCATCAACGGCAAAACAGTGTCGCAGAAATCAGAGACCCGCATGCAGACCATTTTTAGGCTTTCACCGTTTGGAGGCACATAGTCGAACGAACGTCTTACTTTTTGCGCCATTTCAGGATCTTCCAGTTGTAATTCCAACTTGCTTTTACCGACATAGTCACCGTAGTTGCGTTCCATAATTCTTTTGTCAGTAGTAATATCCAATTCTTTAGCGTTATCGTTTAAAGACATGGCAATTTTCATTGTGTCTACAGCCCTTATCAAAGGTGATGAAAACAGCATTTTTATTTTTTTATTTTTCAGTTTTTCGGCAAGTATTTTCGCTTGTTCGCGTCCTTTTTCTGTCAATGGTGAGTCATGCCAGCCGCTAAACACGAAATTTGCGTTGTCTTCAGTTTGACCATGCCTAAAAACATAAAGTGTGGGATAAACATCAGACTCCATTTTGGGGAGTTCGACAGCATCTTTATAACTTAAAAAAGCAACAGCCTGATCTATTTCACCGGATGAATATTTTGCATAAAGGTTTTGGTCTATCTTCATGTGTAATAAGAATATCACACTGTGATATTATTCATTAATATGAAAGACATACTTAACACTTTTATGAGCGGGGATCTAAAGTCTTTTGTTGAGGCTATAGGTCTGGTGGGCGTATATATAGTTACTTTTTCAGAATCCGGTTTACTAGTAGGATTTTTTTTGCCTGGTGACAGTTTGCTTTTTACAGCGGGGTTTTTGGCATCTCCTGCAATCGGATTGTTTAAAATCTGGCCTTTGGTTCTGGGTGCGTGGATTGCCGCAGTACTTGGGGATAATGTAGGGTACGAGTTTGGCAAAAGAGCCGGTAAGAGTCTCTTTAAACGCGAAAAAAGTTTGTTTTTTAATCCTTCCAACGTTTTAAAAGCCCAAGCCTTCTACGATAAACACGGGGGCAAGGCCATTACTTTAGCGAGATTTATTCCTGTCGTTCGTACCTTCGCTCCTATCGTCGCAGGTATAGGCCACATGGATCACAAAAGATTTACTTTTTTTAATTTTATAGGTGGTACCGTTTGGGTTTGGGGTATGACGTGGGCCGGTTACTTTTTGGGCAAAATTATTCCCGAAGACAAAATTGATCACTATTTGCTGCCTATTGTGTTTGGGATAATTTTACTATCGGTACTACCGCCGTTATATCACCTTTATAAAGAAAACAAAAAAGCCTGGTATCAAAAACTATCTGATAAATTAGTGGTTTGGTTTAAGTACAAGATATAACCTTACGGCTAAACCTCGGTTTCGTCTGGTAAAATCTGAAGATTTTCGCTATGCACGTAAAATTTTACATTTATTTTCGTGTATTGATTCTTCCGCCAATAAAGTAGGCCGTATAAACTAGCTGATTATTGAGGAATATCTTTTCGGTTTGGGTAAAGTGTTCAATTGTACCGGTACACGCATTTATATAATGTAAATTGTCTTTAGAAAAGTCTTGAGGACCTCTGTGAACACAATTTCCTGAAGGACCTGTCTTTAAGGCATCTCTCAAAAAGTTATAAATATTTCCAAAATCAATTCCACTTTCAACTTTACCCCAATACACGCAACGAAATACATCCTGTCCGTTTAGCCAAATTGTTTCGTTGCCTGAATAAGGTTCGCCTCCATAAAACTCGTCTTCGTATTTCCATAATTCGTCTGTTAAAGTGAGCACTTTTCCGTTTTTGCCGTTATCTGCGTATTTAACAGATATGTCTGAATATCCCATTAAATTAAATTTTCGTAATTGGTTTTTGAGTTCTTCGGCTGAGAGTAACATTTTTTAGTTAAACCTTCTCACTACTCCCGTAACTTTTCCCTGAATAGTAAGTTGCGAGGGCATAACGTATATGGGATCCATTTTATCGTTTGCGGGTTGCAGCCTGATCCGGCCATCCTTTTCGTGATAAATCTTTTTTAAGGTGGCGAATTCTGAATCTATTAACGCGACTACAATATCCCCATCTACCGATGTATCCTGGCTCTGAAGGACAACATAATCGCCGTCGAATATACCATCATTAATCATGGAGTCGCCCTTAACTTGCAGCACAAAACATCTTTTTGATTTAGAAACCATATCAGGAGACACCAAAATTGTATCAATAGGATTTTCTATAGCTTCGATAGGCTGACCTGCGGCAATAAAACCTATTAACGGCAGTTCTATTGCATTCAGACTAACATTAAATCTTTCGTCTACAACTTCTATACCTCGTACAGAGCCTTCAAACTTTCTTATCACACCCTTTTTCTCAAGGGACTGTAAATGTTCGTGTACTGTTGCCAGAGAGGAAAGATGCATAGCATCCGCAATTTCCTGCAGAGTGGGGGAATATCCGTTAATTTGAATATATTGGGAAATATAGTCGAGAATTTGTTTTTGTTTTCTGTATAAAGTTACAGGACTCATTGTTAGTTCCTTTATATTAAATAATTTCGTGTTTCCTTTGGTAAATAGTATCGAATAATACCCGAAAATGTCAAGCTTTTGTGCTACAATAATCCGGTATGTTTCAGCTTAAAGCTCCGTTTGAACCTACAGGAGATCAACCAGAAGCTATAAATAAACTTACCACCGGTTATTTTAATGGCGACAAAAGTCAGGTTCTGTTGGGAGTGACAGGAAGCGGGAAGACGTACACTGTGGCGCAAGTGATTCAAAATATCCAAAAACCTACGTTAGTCATTTCTCATAACAAGACTTTAGCCGCGCAGCTTTACCAGGAATTCAGGGACTTTTTTCCAAACAATGCCGTCGAATATTTTGTAAGCTACTACGATTACTTCCAACCCGAAAGTTATATGCCTGCGACAGATACTTATATCGAAAAAGATGCGGATATTAACGATAAAATAGATAAACTCAGATTAGCTGCCACCACCTCGTTGATGACCCGTAAGGATGTTATTGTTATTTCATCCGTGTCTTGTATATACAACTTAGGCTCTCCAGCCACATACTCGGAAATGGCGATAGAACTTAAGACCGGAATGAAACTAAGACTAAAAGATATTTTGTTACGTTTGTCGCAGATAAGTTACACCAGATCGGATCTGGACTTTAAAAGAGGCACATACAGACTGTCCGGAGATGTTCTAGATATATACCCGGCCTACTTAGATAATGCGGTCCGTCTGGAGATATTTGATGATGTCCTAACTAATATTAGTTTTTTTGATCCTCTGACAGGTGAGGACGTATATAAAGATAATCTGCCCGAGGAACGTAGAGGCGACCATTTGAGAACTTATACTCAGGATCCTGCGGATTACTCCAATCACAGAGAACGTGAGGGCAACTTTGTAGTGATTTACCCCGCGAAACATTATGTTACGGCCGAAGAAAAACGTGGTAAGGCAATTGAAGAAATTAAACGGGATCTGGAAATCAGGTTAAAGAACCTTAGAGACCATGGAAAAACTATTGAGGCTTACCGCTTGGAACAAAGAACTAACTATGATTTGGAAATGATCCAGGAAATAGGCTACTGCAAGGGAATAGAAAATTATTCAAGATATTTTGACGGTAGACCTGTTGGAGGTACCCCATACACGTTAATGGATTTCTTTCCGAAGGATTATCTATTAGTTATAGATGAATCGCATATAACTGTGCCGCAGGTTAGAGGAATGTACAACGGAGACCGTTCCCGCAAGCAGACTCTCGTGGATTACGGTTTCAGACTTCCGTCCGCAATGGACAATAGGCCTTTAAATTTTGATGAATTCTTAAGAAAAGTAAATCAGACCATTTATGTGAGCGCTACCCCGGACCAATGGGAAATTGAAAATTCCGATCATAAGGTTGTTGAGCTTTTAATCAGGCCGACCGGTATTTTGGATCCGAAAATAACCGTACTGCCCACCAAAAATCAAATTAATGATTTGCTGGATAGAATTAAAGAACGTGTGGCGCGGAAAGAGAGGGTGTTAGTAACAACGCTTACAAAACGTATGGCAGAGGAGTTGGCCACTTTCTTAAACGAAAAATCAATAAAGGTTACGTATCTGCACTCTGATATTGTTACCTTGGAACGTTCAACTATTTTAGACGATCTAAGAAAAGGCAATTATGATGTGTTAGTAGGAATTAACCTATTACGCGAGGGTTTAGATCTTCCGGAAGTATCGCTGGTTGCAATTTTGGATGCGGATAAAGAAGGTTTTCTCCGCAGCCAGACATCTCTTGTTCAAACAATGGGACGCGCGGCCCGCCACGTTTTGGGCGAGGTAGTTATGTACGCTGATACTATGACCGGAAGTATGGAACGAGCTATCGAAGAAGTTACGCGCCGAAGAGAAGTTCAGATTAAATACAACGAAGAACACGGAATTTCGCCTACTCAGATTATTAAACCAATCAGGGATACGCTTATTGACGTGCAGCTCGAAGAAACTTTCGAAGAAAAAAAGACATCACGAAATAAAGCAGCCGCGGAAATTGATTACAGCCAGTTGCCGCCAAAAGAATTAAAACATGAAATACGACAGTTAGAAAAACAAATGAAGTTTGAGGCCGAAATGCTAAATTTTGAAAAAGCGGCTTCTTTACGAGACAAAATTAAAGACCTATATAAACTAATTCACGAATAATCAAAATTAAATATTGATTAAAATATTTTCTAATTTATACTTGGGCTACGCACTCAAATAAAAAAATATGTTAAAAATGTTTCTTGCCATTACAGCTTCTATTGGGACTGTGATAATAAATCTGGTGAGAACAACCCTTTACATACTGAAAACTGCCCAAAAAAATTTGGAGTGTTCCGCCCAAAAATATATAAAACCTGTAGTATTGAGGTTTGTCTCTAAAGTCAAGCACTTCAAAAGGAAAACTAAGAAAACAAAAATCAAAGAAAGTTCGCGTTTAGAACTTCCTTTTATGTTAAAAGGTTTTGGAATTGGTTTTTTAGCTTGTTTCCTATTTGTTTTTGTTCCGTATTCAATATATAGCTGGTTTAAATTATTGCCCTCCCCGGAAGGTCTCGCCAAAGCAGTTCCGCCTTTACCTACACAAATTTTGGATTCTAAGGGCAGATTATTATTTGAAGTTTATCAGGACAAAAAATCCGAACCGGTCAAACTTGACCAGGTGCCTGATCATTTTAAGAATGCTTTAATAGCAGTAGAAGATTCAAAATTTTATTCCCACCCGGGTGTAGATTTAAAAGGATTAATCCGGGCAGCATATCAGTCTATAGCTAAGGATAATCTTCAAGGCGGATCAACTATAACTCAACAACTAGTAAAAAATGTTTTGCTTTCACCCGAACGAACAGTATCAAGAAAATTAAAAGAAGGTGTTTTATCAATTCTGGCAGAACGGATTTATACAAAAGATCAAATCCTGGAAATGTATATAAATAACATTCCGTTTGGAGGAGTAGCTATTGGCGCACAGGCAGCAGCTGACAAATATTTTGGCAAGGATATTTCGGAATTGGATATTGCAGAGTCCGCTATGTTAGCCGGTTTGCCCGGCGCCCCAACTTCATATTCGCCAATTCTGGATTTAGAATCTGCCAAAAAAAGACAACTTTATGTTTTGCAAAGAATGGTAGACCAGGGTTATCTCACACAGGAACAAATGGATACTGAAAATAACAAGACACTTCATTTTTATGACCAGGGTATCTATATACGCGCGCCTCATTTTGTATCTTACGTAATTGAGCAGCTAAAGGATAAATACGGTGAACGAATGCTATACAAAGGAGGTCTGAAAATATATACAAGTTTAGACTTGGATCTACAGGATCAGGTTGATCAGATACTGGAGGAAGAGATTTCGAAGAACGGAAAAAAACTTTATATAAGTAATGGCGCGGCATTGGTTATTGATGTTGAGAATTCTTCCATTTTGGCCTATCAGGGCTCCGTTGATTATTTTAAAGATAGCTGGGGTAGTTTTGATGTTGTGCGCGCCCCACGTCAACCGGGATCCTCTATAAAACCAGTCACATACAGTCTGGCTCTTTCCAACGGTTTTACAGCTGCCAGCATTATTAACGATGGGCCTGTCAGATATACCACAAAAGGCTCTGCCCCATATTCCCCTGTAAATTATGACGGAAGATTTCACGGAAATGTAAGCCTACGTCAGGCTCTTGCAAATTCTTACAATATCCCCGCGGTAAAAATAGCCGCCGTACTTGGTGCAGATAAGGTAAAGGAGCAGGGTAGAAAACTTGGATTAAGATCGTGGGAGGGTATAGATAATTACGGTCTGTCTATTACTCTAGGGGGTGTAGAAGTTTCGTTGTTGGAGTTAACTAATGTATATGCCACTTTTGCACGTGGGGGTGTCGCGAAAGAACTAAATAGTATTGTTAGAATTGAACAATCGGATGGACAGGTTTTATTTGCGTCAAAAGAAACTTCTGGAGAACGTGTACTGACTCCCGAAGTTTCGTATATTTTATCTCATATCCTGTCTGACAATAACGCACGACAACCAGCGTTTGGTGTTAATAACAACTTAAGTATTCCCGGTTATACAGTTGCGGTAAAAACCGGAACTACAGATAACAAAAGAGATAACTGGACTTTAGGATATACACCTTCATTTGCCGTAGGAGTTTGGGTTGGCAATAACAATAATACGGTTATGAATCAGACATTGGCCTCAGGGTTAAGCGGCGCCGCTCCGATATGGAACAAGATTACCACTTACATGTTAAAAAATACGGCCTATAACAGGCAGGATTTTTTAATGCCTGACGGTATTTATGTAATGGTTGACAAGAATTGCAACGGAAAAAGCGAGGTTTTTGTCAAAAGCCAAAAATATCCGTTATCTTTATGTCAGCCAATAGACAATAACAAGGCAAAAAATGAAAAAAAGCGGGCAGAGACACCAAAAACGATAGACAGATCGGACTTCTGACATAAATCTATACAAACCCGAAGAAAAGCCGTACAATACTTGTTGTGAAAAACCCCGTAGATCAAATTATTGTCAAAGGTGCCCGTCAGCATAATCTAAAAAATGTTGATATGGAAATCCCAAAAAATAAAATGGTTGTGTTCACCGGAGTATCTGGTTCGGGTAAATCCTCGTTGGCTATGGACACAATTTATGCTGAAGGCCAAAGACGCTATGTGGAGAGTTTATCCGCATACGCAAGACAATTCTTAGGGATAATGGATAAACCCGATGTTGATAAAATTGAAGGTTTATCTCCGGCCATAGCAATCGATCAAAAAACGACCTCGAAAAATCCCAGATCGACAGTCGGGACAATTACAGAGGTTTACGATTATATTAGACTTTTGTACGCGCGAGTGGGGCATCCTCATTGTCCGCAATGCGGCCGGGAGATACAACGTCAAAGCACCGACGAAATAGTAACCGGAACTTTAAGGTTAGTTGCAGAAAATCCATTATATAAAAGTGAAAAAGGAGTACGTTTTGTAGTTTTTACACCGATAATCAAAGATCGAAAAGGCGAATATTCAACTCTCTTTGAAAATCTTCGTAAGCAGGGCATATTGCGGGCAAGAGTTGACGGTGAAATGAAAAATCTTAAAGATGATTTTGATTTAATAAAAACAAATAAACACACAATTGATGGTTTAGTATCCAGACATATTGTTAACCACAAAAAACTTCAAAATGAAGAAGAAATAAGCAATTTAAAATCCTCGTTGTTTCAATCTCTTGAAACCGGCTTACGTATGGGTAACGGAAATGTGATAGTTTCAATTGTAAAAGATAATTCATTCGATTTTCCGGAAAATCCCAAAGAGTATGAAGATCATCTATTTTCGGAAAATTTTGCATGCCCTGTATGTAATATATCTCTACCCGATATGGAACCCCGCACCTTTTCGTTTAACTCCCCTCACGGAGCTTGTCCAAAATGCGACGGTTTGGGCACACAATTAGAAGTAGATCCGTCATTGGTACTTAACCCAAGACTATCAGTAGATGAGGGTGGAGTTCTACCGTGGGCACGTTTATTTGATCATTACAGTTGGACTCAAAAGGTAGTAGAGGCTGTTTCAAAGTATTATCAAATAAATTTAAGTACGCCAATAGCAAGCTTACCTAAAGAACACCTGGATATTATTTTATACGGTGTAAAAGATAAAAGATTTAAGGTTACATATACAACTCAGGATAAACGTGAGCATACTTATGATGCAAATTTTGAAGGTGTGATACCAAACCTTCAACGACGCCACAAAGAAACAGAATCGGATTATATCCGGGGAGAAATCGAGAGGTTTATGGTTTTGGAGACATGTCCTGTGTGCAACGGCTCCCGTTTAAAACCTGAAACTCTATCCGTAACTGTAGACAAACTGAACATTCATGAGTTAACAGAGATGTCGATTTTAGATACGCAAAATTGGGTAACCAATCTAAAAAATGTTTTTACTTTGCGTGAATCACAGATTGCCGAGATTATTATTAAAGAAATTAATTATAGATTACAGTTTTTAATAGATGTCGGCTTGTCTTACTTAACTCTTAGCCGATCTTCTTCCCATCTGTCAGGAGGAGAAGCGCAACGAATAAGATTAGCCTCTCAGATAGGTTCTGGCTTGTCCGGAGTGTTGTATGTTTTAGACGAACCGTCCATAGGACTTCATCAGAGAGATCAGGGTAAATTAATTAAGACCCTTCACCATTTACGCGATCTTGGCAACACTGTGTTGGTTGTTGAACATGATGCCGAGACTATGTTGGAATCAGATTATATTTTTGATTTCGGCCCTGGAGCAGGAGAACATGGCGGAACAATAATCGCGGAAGGTACTCCGGCAGAAATAATTAATAATCCAAAATCATTAACTGGACAATATCTATCCAGAAAGTTAATTGTCGGTCAAAATTACAAAATCACAAAACCCGATTTGGATTACCTATTAGAAAAAGATGCGCGCATAAAAACTAAAAAAGATATTGAAGGAAAATCTATTACGCTATATGGGGCGAATGGCCGCAATTTAAAAAATGTTAATTTTGAAATTCCTATGGGCAAGTTTGTATGTGTCACGGGTGTTTCAGGATCGGGTAAATCAACTCTTGTAATGGATACGCTTTACGTAGCATTACGCCAGCTTTTTGGCTTAAAAATCGAAGAAAAACCCGAGCCGTTTAAAGATTTAAAAGGATATGAGCAAATTTCAAATGTAATCGCAATTGATCAAACTCCGATCGGGCGTACACCTAAATCAAATCCTGCAACGTATACTAAAGCTTTTGATCATATAAGAGATTTGTATTCAAAAACGCAGGAATCCAGAGTAAGAGGTTACCAATCAGGAAGATTTAGTTTTAATGTTAAAGGTGGCCGATGTGAAGCGTGCGGAGGAGAAGGTCAAATAAAAATAGAAATGCAGTTTATGCCTGACGTTTATGTGAACTGTGAGGTTTGTCAGGGAAAAAGATACAACAGGGAAGCATTGGAAATTTATTACAAAGGAAAAAATATTGCGGATGTTCTTGATATGACAGTAGAAGAATCAGTCCGTTTTTTTGAAAACGTACCCCAAATTAGAAATAAATTTGAAATATTAAATGAAGTCGGATTGGGGTATATCAGATTGGGTCAACCGGCCCCCACTTTATCCGGCGGCGAAGCGCAACGTGTAAAGCTGGCTCTGGAACTATCTAAACGATCTACAGGAAGCACTTTTTATATTCTGGATGAACCTACAACAGGTTTGCATTTTGCCGATCTCGAAAATTTAATAGCCATAATAAAACGTTTGACCGCCCGGGGAAATACGGTATTGGTGATAGAACATAATCTTGATGTTATTGCCAATTCTGATTGGGTAATCGATTTAGGACCGGAAGGCGGAGAAGAAGGAGGCAAAATTTTATTTAGCGGCACTGTGCAGCAGATGATCAACGAAGGCATCAGTTATACCGCGCAAGCTTTACGCGCGCATCTCGGGCTTTAGTTAATCGGGTATTCTTTAAGTTGGGCGCTAAAATCGGAAAGTTGTATGGTTTTTGATTGTTGCGGCAAATATATTGTATTTGTGTCATTAGGGGCTATAGCCTTGCCGTTCTTTAAATATATAAAAACATCTCCTGTGTTCTTAATAGAGTATTTGGTTTGTTTTTTTATCCATGCAATAGGATTAAACGATAATTTCCTTTCCATTTCGAACTCAGGACTAAATTCGACCAACGAGGTGGTTTCAGGAAACTCTACTTCTACAAGTTTTTTATCTTGATCGTATCTGTATTCACCCGCAGACATCGGATACTCCGAATCAGTTCCTCTGATAACAAATACAAAATGGTTTGTGTCCAATTTTGTAAAGTAATCTATTCCAGATGTACTTCCCCATGTTGGATCTATTTGAACCCAGCCGAAAGCAGGATCGTAAAATTCAGGCCAGGCATGCAGACGATCTCCACCGTTTAGAATAACAGATAAAGGTTTGTTTTCTTCATCTTTTGTTAATGCGTACCCGTTTAGTTGTCTTGCTGGTATGCCCATGGCTCTCGCCACGGTTATAAACAAATCTGTAAATTCCATACAACCCCAGCTGTTTTTATCTAATAATGCTTTTTCAGCCCCCTTTCTATCAAGGCCCTTTTTTTCCTGAATACTAAAGTCGTAATGGTAATTTTCGAGAATATAGTCATATATTTTGAGTGCATTTTGGGCGACCGTTAGATTTTCGTCTTTCAGGTTTGTCACGAGCGATTTTATTGATTCTGAGTTAATATCCCAATATTTGCTTTCCTGTGTATATATTTTTAATTTAGATGGAATGTCTCTAAAAATTCCGCCGTTAGAAGGTTCAATTTGTCTGCCGGAAATTCTGGCATTACCGATTAGTTCTACTTCCATTTTAGCTTTACTTTTTAATTCATAGGTTGCCACAGTGTTGCCCTGATCATCCACTTTAATTTTTTTGGGCTCCGGTTTTATTGAAATATACTTGATTTGTTGCAGGCCTTGTATTTCAGGGGGAAACGCAACTTCGTACGAAGACTTAAAAAAATTATCGTTTTGCAGTTGGTAGAGTAATCTGAAATTAATTTGTTGGTATGTACCATACGAGGCTGTTATACCGTTTTTAACTATTTTTTCTTTTCCGAAAAATAAAACTGTATTTTTACCTTGTTTCTCTTCTTTATCCGGCAATGGAGATATATACAGCTTCGGGCCTAAATCTTCAGGAACAATCAGAGTTGTGTTGTAATCATCTTTTTCTGATTTTTCGCCTATACGGGGAATATTAATGTTCCATATATTTCCGATTTTCGTTGCAGTTTTTTTTGACGTATAGCTGATTTTTAAATCGTTCTTTTTATCTTGGCCTATCACAAAGTCACCAAAACGCGCGGTAAGTTTAGTAATACCATCTTCATTTGTTTTCGCGACTTCTACTTTACGTCCTTTACTTTTTCCTGACACATCTGAAACGTCTTCCTTAAGTTCAATGCTGTAGCTGGATACTATTAAATCGCTTTTTAAATTTGTGATAGTAATATCATGTTCCACGTTTGTGGTACCGTCGCTTTGTATGGTATACGTAACGTTAGAATTCGTTTGAAATTTATCAAAAGCATCTTCCTGGCCAAATACAGGCAAAGGCAAAACAACTGTCAATAACAGAGTTAGCAAAAATACATAACCGTAAATCTTTTTCATGCATCTATTTTACAGGATTCTGCTTTTGACGATAATTAAGCATATGACCGTTAAGGAAAAAGTTAGGGCATTACCTTTGGAACCCGGTGTCTACTTATTTAAAGATATAAAGGGAACCGTGATCTATGTGGGTAAGGCAAAACAATTAAAGAACAGGGTATCGTCGTACTTTCAATCTGGTATTTTGCCCGGTACCAAAACATATGCTCTCGTCAGCAGAATAGCTGATATGGAACATATTCAAGTAGAGAGTGAGTTGGAGGCGTTAATTCTTGAATCTGATTTAATAAAAAAATACAGACCTCATTACAACATTATCCAAAAAGACGACAGAACGTATTTATATATAGTTATCCGACCGGTTCACATAACTACTTCCGGAGGTGAAGCTACCATTTGGTCGGTATTTACCGCCAGAGAAACGGATTTAAAAGCCCGGGATGTTATTTATGGTCCTTATCCTGACGGAGGCACCGCAAAAGAAATTCTACGAAAACTACGACCTATATTTCAATTTAAAGACTGCAGTGAAACAAAATTTAGCAGATTTAAAAAAATGGGCAGACCGTGTCTATACGGTCATTTAAATTTGTGTACAGCCCCGTGTATATACAATGAACCCAAAGATATTGCCATCTATACCAAAAATATAAAAAACTTAAAAGCGGTACTTTCCGGAAAAAGTAAAAATTTATTAAACCAATTTAAAAAAGGAATGGACAAAGCTTCTAAGGCACAACGATATGAAGACGCAATATATTACCGTGACATGATGGAAAAATACAAGTATGTGAGCAGCAAGTTTAGATCGTCAGAAAAATATATACTAAATCCTTATCTAATCGATGATTTAGCCGAAAAAGCTCTTAAAAACATTACTTTAATGATTCCAATACTTAAATCAGTTCCTAAACGTATTGAGTGCTACGACATTTCAAATGTTTCCGGTAAAGAAGCAGTCGGCTCAATGGTTGTAGCTGTTGACGGAAAAGTAAATAAGCGCGAATACAAACGTTTTAAAATTAAACGCAAAGACAGTCCGAATGATTTTTTTATGATGCAGGAAGTTTTGGAACGCCGTTTACTTCACTCTATTCCTGACACAAAAAAAGTGCCATGGCCAGTGCCCGATTTGCTGGTAATAGACGGGGGAAAAGGACAGGTTAGCGCTGTCTTAAAAGTTGTTAAAAATCTTAATTTAGATATTCCGGTTGTTGGATTAGCAAAACGTTTTGAGAGTTTAGTGTATAAAACACAAGAGAGCTATGTTATAGCATCGTTTCCTAAAGACACAGAAGGAATGAAGCTGATTATAAGATTAAGAGATGAAGCGCACCGATTCGCGCAGGCTTACCATCATATGCTTAGGGCAAAAAAGTTTATAGACTAGTATAATCTAAGTACGATATGAAACATTTATTACGGGTCTTTACTTTTGTTCTTATAGCAGTGTTTTCCGCCGAAATGCTGTTACCTTTTTTTTCTTTCGGTAAAGATCCAAAAACAATGTATTTGTTTATTGTTTTGTTATTTTTGTTATTTAACTTTAAAAAGCCGATACTTAAAACTATAGCTTTGCCGGACGATGGTCTTCTTTATCTGTTCATTAGTTTTGTGCTAACTTTGATAGTTATTAACGTTTACTCAATGTTTTTTTCGTATTTTCACATTGAGCCTGTTACCACTCCGAATTTGCTAATTTTGGGCGTTGTGCTAACATCTTACAATCTTAGCAAGCTTTGGTCAGGTGCTCTGGCGGCCTTGTTAATAAGCTTAATTTATAATTATTTAGATTGGGTTAGTAGAAGAAAAAAATAGATTATGAATCCGGTATTTTTAAAAGTTTCTCAAATTATATTGACGATATTAATGATTATATTGGTAGAAATACAGGCTAAAGGAAAAGGATTGGCCAGCGGAATCGGGGGAAATTTCACTTTTTACAGATCAAAACGAGGCGTAGAACGCTTTATTTTTGTATTGACCGTAGTAGTCACGGTGCTTCTGGTTGTAAACTCCCTGCTGCTTGTAATAAACGGATAATATGTCAGATATTACAATTGAAGGCAATATTCCTCTCCACGGAGAGGTTACAATAAACGGGGCCAAAAATTCAGCTATAAAACTGATGTTTGCTTCTATGTTTTCCAACGAGGATATTATTTTGGAAAATGTTCCCAATACGTACGCAATAAACGGTGATATTGAAATAATAAAAAGTATTGGCGGCACGGCCGAATGGATTGGCCATAACCGTCTGTTACTTAACGGTTCGAAAATTAACTCTTACGAAATTCCATTCGAGGTAGGATCCCGTTTCAGAACCACTTTACTGCTAGCAGGCCCGTTGCTTTTTAGGTTCGGCAGAGCCAGCCTGCCTAGATTAGGATTAACTTCATATAGGCCGAGTCCGATAAACAGAATAATTAACGTTTGGGAATCCCTGGGAATTACGGTTGAAGTATCCGATTCATTTATAAATTTAAAGGCAGACAAACTACATCCCGGAAATATTAGTTTTAGAACAACCAGTCATATGGGTACGGATAATGCGATCATTTGCAGTATTTTTATGGAAGGCGATACCATAATAAATAATTGCTCCGAGGAACCGGAAATTGAGGATTTATTGGGGTTTTGTGAATTACTTGGCGCAAAAATTACAAGATTAGAACCCAGAAAAATTAAAATTACCGGTACAAAAATATTCAGGGGAGGAAATTTTACTGTACAGTCGGACAAAATAGAGCCTGTCATATTTGCATCAGCAGCTTTAATGACCAACGGAAATATAATCCTCAAAAAAATATATCGTGAGTCTATGGTTCAGTTTGTAAATTTCCTAACAAAAATAGGGGCAAACTACGAATTGCAAGGAGAAGAACTAAAGATATGGCGTAATGGAGGAACATTTAATCCGGCGAATATTACAGTTGTTCCCAGCCCGGGATTTATTCCGGATTGGCAACCTTACGCTACTCTTTTACTTACTCAGGCCAATGGACTTAGTACAGTGCATGATACAGTTTATGTTGATAGATTCGAATATGTTCAGGATTTAAACAGAATGGGGGCGGATATAGAATTAGTTAAACCTTCCTCAATGGGTGTAATTCCTATTTTAAGCGATGATTCGTATGATTTTGAAGTACAAGGGGAACCTTTGACATTAGCAAAGATCACGGGTCCATCTCAGTTAAAAGGAAGAAAAATTCAAATTACCGACACTCGCATTACTCCGTATTTTTTAGTTACCGCTGTTTCCGCAGAAGGAAAAACGGAAATTGTAGATTATGATAATCGTTTTGAAGGTTATGAAGATTTAATAGGTCGATTGGAAAATTTGGGGGCTAGGATCTATAGTTAACTTATGAGTGATATTGGTATTATTTACGACTTTCTTTTGCTTTTCCTCTCTTTTGCTATTTCATTCGCGTTATATCCATTTTGGATTAGTTTTGTGTACAAATATCAGCTCGGAGAGGTAAGCCGTGTGCATGAATCGAAGCAAGGGACTCCTACAATGGGAGGGTTTGTTTTTGTGCTGACTATAGCTTTGGTTACTATTCTTTTCAACAATTCCCGAACACAAACACTTTTGCCTTTATTTATTGCTACAACAACAGGATTACTTGGACTGTGGGAGGATTTACTAAAGGTATTTTATAAATCAGGATTGGCGAATGTTTTTGACTCCAAAAAAATCCGTAACCCGTTTTTGAGGTTTTTTAATAAAGTAACCATACCTTTGTTTATCACATTACCTTGGAGGTTTTTCCGTGAATTTTCCAGGGTTGTTGGTAGCAGTGCGGGAACGGGAATAGAAACATATAAAAAATTTGTTATACAAGGGATGATTGCAGGCTTTATGGCATATTGGACTTACTTTAAACTAGGCTGGGATTATATATGGTTTCCTTTGGTAGGAAATATTCATTTTAGTTATTTGTATCCGGTTATAATATTTCTATTTTTTATAGTAGTTTTAAATTCGGTAGCATTTACAGACGGATTGGACGGACTAGCGGGGGGTTTGGGCATCATAGCCTTTTTGGCCTTTTGGGTTATTGCCCGGATGCTTGGTTACAACATGATCGCAGCCTTCTGTTCATCGTTTGTGGGTGTTTTGCTACCGTTCTTATATTTTAATGTTTTTCCAGCCCGTGTATTTATGGGAAATGTGGGTTCCCACGTGCTTGGTGCAGTGTTGGCTTCACTGGCTGTTTTAATGCACAGAGAAGTCGCGTTTTTATTTATTGGTGCCGTATTTCTTGTCGATGGGATTTCCAGCCCCCTTCAACAGATATCCGTAAAACTGACTCACAAACGATTATTTAGAATGGCTCCTTTGCATCATCATTTTGAAAAATTAGAATGGCCCGAATCGAAAGTTACAATGCGTATGTGGCTATTTGGAGCCTTTTTCGCTTTTATTGGAATATTCTTAGCATTGTTGTAAATTTTTATTATGCTGCCCAATTCTGCAAAACCAAAACGGAATAGAAAGGTTTCGAGAAAAGGAGATTATTTCGTTTTTTCGAATTTTAAAACCGGTGATAAAGGTTTATTGATGGTTGTCGCAGGTTTGCTGATCGCGGGTTTGGTTGTAATTTATAGTTCTACTGTAGTTCATTCTCAAAATGTCTTTAACGACCCTTATAGATTTGTAGTTTTACAACTTGGCTGGATAATAATAAGTTTATTCGGATTTTTCTTTTTCTATAATTTTAACTATGACCACGTTCGCAGATTGAGTTATGTTTTTATGGGACTCACTGTTTTTTTTCTATTTATATTATCGATATCAGGAATATTACCTTGTGACATGAGCAATGTTTTTATGCCGTGTATCAATGAGGCTAACCGTTGGTTTATTTTAAACCCATCTCCACTGCCTCAATTACCTATTATAGGCGAATTAGGTTTTCAGCCTTCGGAATTTGCTAAACTTTCGCTGATTTTATTTCTTAGCGCTAACATCCCAATATTAATTAAAAGCAGAAAAACACCGTTTGTGTTCTATATTATAGCCACAGGGTTAGTATCATTATTAGTCTTATTACAACCCAATATGTCAACCGCAGTTACGCTTTTCTTAATAGGAAGTACTATTTATTTTTGTTCGGGGGCATCGTTAAAACCGGCTTTCCTGATGGTTCCTCTGGGTTTGGTGTTAGCTATAGTGTTTATTCTTACATCGCCATATCGGCGCGAACGTCTAATGACTTTTGTCCAGGGTTATGGAACAGGTGATGATTTATCCTCGGGTTACCAAATAAAACAAGTATCAATAGCCCTGGGAAATGGCGGATTATTGGGTGTGGGGTTTGGGCAGTCTAAACAAAAATATTATCTACCGGAGGTTTCCTCGGATTCTATTTTCGCAATAATCGGAGAGGAATTTGGATTTATTGGCAGTATCGCATTTTTGTCTGCTTATATTTTTTTGCTTTATAGAGGATTCAAGATTGCTTTGGAACAGGACGATGATGCCCGAAGGTTATTATGCGTAGGTGTTACAACTTGGCTGGGGGTACAACTGCTTATTCACGTTTCAGCAAATTCTTCTCTAATTCCTTATACCGGAGTTCCTATACCTTTAGTATCTTACGGGGGATCGTCAATGCTTTTTAGTTTAATGGGATTGGGAATATTAGCAGGATTAAGCAAACGTTCCTGAGCCGGATATACTATACTAGTTGTATGAAACTAGTAATTACAGGAGGGCATCATTCTTCCGCTTTACCGGTAATAGCTTTGATTAAAAAAGAGCACCCCGATTGGGAGTTGTACTGGTTTGGACACAGGCATTCTCTCAAAAACGACAAAAACGATTCTTTAGAATACAGAGAGATTAGTTCACTAAATATTCCTTTTTTCGATTTACATACCGGCAAGGTTTATAAGGTATATAACCCTTTTAAGGTATTAAAAGTCTTTGGTGGGCTGATTCAAGCTTATAATATTTTGCGGGTTATAAAGCCCGATTTGATACTTTCATTCGGCGGTTATTTGGCGGTACCGGTAGTTTTATCGGGGAATTTGCTTGGAATTAAATCTATCACGCATGAACAGACACTTGTTGCGGGTTACGCAAATAAAGTAATAGCTAAGTTTGCCGCTAAAATATTATTATCCTGGGACAGCTCCAAAATATATTTTCCCCAGAATAAAGTTGTTGTGACAGGCTTGCCCCTTAGAGAGACTATATTTAATGTAAAATCCAACAGCTTTACCGCGGACAATGCGCTCCCTTATATTTTTGTTATGGGAGGAAAAAGCGGATCACACTTGCTTAACGTTGTATTTAAAGAAGCCTTGCCGGAATTGCTCAAAAAATATAATGTAATACACCAATGTGGAGATTATTCGGTTTACAATGATTACGAGAAATTAGTTAAATATTATTCAGGTATTAAATCTTCGGTGTCCGGAAAATATTTTGTTCAAAAATTTATTCTCGAGAATGAAATCGGGGAGGCTTACAACAAGGCAAATATTATTGTTTCCAGGTCGGGCGCGCATACCATTGCGGAAATTTTGGCTTTAAAAAAACGGGCCCTACTTATTCCTATACCCTGGGTTTCTCACAATGAACAGTATATAAATGCAGATTACGTAAAAAACCTAGGTCTCGCGGATATATTGCTGGAAAAAGATCTTGATGTTGAGAATCTAATAAATAAAATCGATTTGGTACTAAAAAAGAATGACAGCCAAGTTTCAGATTTATACGGTGATCTGAGCCGAGAAGCTGCCGAAAAAATATTAAATGAAATTATCCTCGCCCATAAAGAGAAAAAAGCTTGAAATTAAACCGGTAAAGTTATCATACTATTCGCATACTTCGGATAATAAAAATAGTTTCCCGGTTAAACCAATACCTAGACGGCTTAGAAGCGCCGTAAAAATTGTAGCCTGTTTTATATTTGCAGGTGCATTAATTCCATTTATTTATTATTTAATAAACGCAAATAATTTTTTGGAAGTTACTGAGGTAGTAGTATACGGAGAAGACAACTTTGTACCGGTCAAAGAAGTCCTTACATATTCAGAAAGTAAGGTTTTGGGAAAATCCATCCTAAGTCTTAGTACTAAAGAGTATGAAAAATACATAAAGGACACATTTCTTGCCGTTGACAAGGCAAGTATGAAAATTAAGTGGCCGAATAAAATAATTGTAAATATAACAGAAAGAATTCCTGTCGCCATTTTGGATAATTACGGGAATAAATTTTTTGTAGATAAAGAAGGCTATGTGATGAAACAGCTATCTGAAGATTCTTATAATTATCCGGAAATTGTTTATGAAGAAAAGGTAAATGTCGGGCAATTTATAAATCAAAATATAGTTCCGCTTAGCGTCGAACTTAATAAACATGCTAAAGATTCAAATTTGGTCATTAATAAAATGCAATTTAATAGTCAGTACATATCTCTTAATATAAATGATAATATTGTAGTCGACTTATCTTTACAGAAGGATAACGTACTAGCTATGAAGCAGATTAGCGCGATTATTCAAAAGACCTCATCGGAAGGCCAAAAACTAAGGAAAGTCGATTTACGATTCGAAAAAGTAATAGTATTATATGACTAACTATGGCCAAAGATAAAATAATCACCGGTATTGACATAGGTTCAACTAAGATTAGCACCACAATAGCTTCGGTATCAGAAAACAAGATTTCGGTTATCGGCGTTTCAGGAAACGTAGAATCTAAGGGAATAAAAAAAGGCAATGTCGTAGATATAGATGCTGCCGTAGAGGCTATCTTATCCAGCTTAGAAAGAGCTGAAAGAATGGCTGGTGTGTCTGTATCTTCCGTTTTTATCACCGTTAACGGCAGCCATATTGAAACTTTAAATTCTCATGGTGTTGTAGCTGTATCACCGACTCAAAGTTCAGAAATTACCCAGGAAGATGTTGCCCGTGTTGTAGAAGCAGCACAAGCGGTTTCAATCCCATCAACAAGAGAAATTATTCACGTAATTCCCAGGGATTTCATAGTAGATTCGCAGGACGGAATAAAAGATCCCGTAGGAATGTCGGGTGTTCGATTAGAAGTTGAGACAAACATCATTCATGGCTCTTCAACCGCGATTCGTAATTTAGTTAAGTGCGTAACTCAGGCGGGCGTGGATGTAGAAGAAATGGTTTATACGGGTATCGCGTCAGCGGAAGCTGTTTTAACCGATACAGAAAAGGAGTTGGGAACTTTGTTGGTAGATATTGGTGGGGGGACGACCTCCATCGTTGCTTTTCTGGAGGGTAGCCCGGTTTATTCTTGCGTTTTACCCATAGGTGGCAAGCTGATTTCTCAGGATTTAGCAATAGGCTTGAGAGCGCGCCTTGAAGATGCGGAGAAAATAAAAATTAAGTTGAGCAATGATGCTGCTTTAAAAATGATAGATCCTTCAAAAAAGTCCGATGAATTTGATGTTTCAGAATTTGGCTTGGAAGTTGATTCCATATCAAAAAATTTGCTTTATAAAATAATAGATGCCCGTTTGGAAGAAATTTTTAGATTAATAGCGTTGGAAATATCAAAGGTAAATTTAACAGGAAAACTTCCGGCGGGTGTGGTTGTTACCGGTGGGGGTGCATTAACTTCGGGTGTAGAAAGAATGGCAAAATACACGCTTAAGGTTCCTACACGCATTGGTGTTCCAAAAGGAGTAACCGGATTGATCGATGAGATTCAAAGTCCAGGCTCTTCGGCTGTGGTCGGAACGATTTTATACGGAAGTAATTTAATTAGAAGCGGATCACTGTTGTCTTTTGAAAATAATAAAGGTAATATGAAAAAGAGTATATCTAAAATTATTGAAAAATTTAAATCCTTCCTGCCCTAAAAAATTTAACATTATATGCACGTTAAACCTGAAATCGAAAGGTTCGCAAAAATTAGAGTTATCGGAGTAGGCGGCGCCGGCGGCAACGTTATTAACTCTATGATAGATTCCCAACAAATAAACGGTGTTGAGTTTATCGCCGTAAATACTGATGCGCAAGATTTATCGGTGAATAAAGCTTTTGTAAAAATTCCAATCGGTCAGGAGATTACGAACGGTCTTGGTGCAGGGGCAGACCCTGAAATCGGGCGCAAAGCCGCCGAAGAGTCTGAAGAAGTTATAAAAGCAAACCTTGAAGGTGCGGATATGGTGTTTATAACGGCAGGAATGGGCGGCGGTACAGGGACAGGCGCGTCTCCTGTAATTGCGAAAGTAGCAAAACAGATTGGCGCTCTTACCATTGGTGTTGTTACAAAACCTTTCGCTTTTGAAGGAGCTCAGAGAGTCCGCAATGCAGAAACCGGTATAGATGAACTTCGCCGCGAGGTTGATGCCTTAATCACAATACCAAATCAAAAACTTTTGGAAATCGCGGATGAAAACATGTCCGTTATCGATGCGTTCAAAATGTCCGATAGCGTTTTGAATCAGGGAGTCCAGGGAATTGCCGATCTGATTGTAATGCCGGGTTTAATTAATGTTGACTTTGCCGATGTCAAAACTGTAATGAAGGACGCGGGTACCGCCTTGATGGGTATTGGTATAGGTACGGGAGAAGGCCGCGCCGAGAATGCAGCTCGTGAGGCCATTTCTTCACCGTTGCTGGAACAATCTATTAAGGGAGCTACAGGAATTCTCTTTAACGTTATTGGCGGCAGAGATATGACTATGAAGGAAGTAGACAAGGCGGCAAATATTATTTCTCAGGTTGCAAGTCCCGAAGCAAATATTATTTTCGGAACTACTGTAGATGAGAAATATAATAATCAAATCAAGATTACTGTAATAGCAACCGGTTTCGAAACACCGGAAATGAAGGGCAGTATGGGACTTCCAAATGCATTTGCAAAAACGGTATTGCCGAAAAAGGAAGAACCTAAAACAGATTTTGAAAGACATGAGGAGACCCCGGAAAAAAAGGAAACATGGAAGCCCGGTGAGCCTGAAAACGATCTTGAAAGTAAGTATGATATCCCGGCTTTTTTAAGAGGTCGTTAGTTTTTATGGTGATGACAGCAAAGTAAGTTATCCACAGTTGAAATATCAATAAAAGCTTTTGTCGGATTACAGATTATCTATTTGTCGTCCATTTTCTTTTGTGATTTTATTTAATAACAACGTAATAAATTAATTTAATTTATCACGGGCCGACATCCTTTATGCAGTGAAAGGGTGCCGACTCATGAATAAATGGTCTGCCTATGTATTCAGAGCAGTCGGGTTCTAGCACCCAGATAACGAAGCTTGTAAAAAATACAGATATCAAATTTTCAGATAATGCCCGCGTAATCTTAGAAAAGCGATATTTACTTAAAGATTCCACAGGTAAAACGGCTGAAACTCCCGAGCAAATGTTTGACCGTATAGCGAATGTAGTTGCTGAACCTGACAGACCCTATCGGGATGTAGAAGTTACTAAAATCGAATTTTTTAATTTATTATCTACTAAAAAGTTTTTTCCGAATTCACCTACTTTTACGGGTGCAGGGACTCCTCTAGGTCAATTAGCTGCGTGTTTTGTATTGCCTATTTCAGACGATTTAGGCAGGGAGCGTTCCAGTATTTTTGAAACGCTTAGGGTTGCCGCTTTAATTCAACAAACCGGTGGTGGAAACGGATTTTCTTTTTCTTCCTTACGACCTAAAGGTACTCTTGTAGCAAAAAGCCGAGGTAAAGCCACAGGTCCTGTAGGTTTTCTGCAGGTTTACGATGCTGCATTTGGAGAAGTAGCTCAAGGTGGCGTTCGAAGAGGAGCAAACATGGGAGTTTTGAGTGTTGAACATCCTGATATTAGAGACTTTATCAAATGTAAATCGCAGGAAGGCAAGGTAGCCAATTTTAATATCTCAGTTGCGATCACTGACAAATTTATGGAGGCTGTTAAAAAAGACGAAACTTACGATTTAATTGATCCCCACTCAGGTCAGGTAGTTGAATCACCGCGGGCACGCGAAATATTTAATATGATAGTTGACTATGCGTACAAAAACGGCGAGCCCGGAGTACTTTTTATTGACGCAGCTAATAGGTCCAATCCGGTACCGCATTTGTACACATTAGAGGCAACTAATCCTTGTGGCGAGCAATGGCTTGGCCCTTACGAAAACTGCTGTTTGGGTTCTATTAATCTTGGTCAACACGTAGATGTAAATGGTCTGCTGGACTGGGAAGCCTTGAAAGAAAGCACAATTTTATCTACCAGATTTTTAGATAACGTAGTTACAGCTAATCGATATGTACCCGAAGTTCCGGAACTACGGGAATCTGCCGAGAACCCCCGCAGAATCGGCCTTGGGATTATGGGTTTAGCCGACCTTATGTACTCAATGAATATAAGGTACGGGAGTCCTATGGGACAGGAATTTGCCGCACAGGTTATGGAATTTATCCGATTTTACTCGATGAAGACTTCAATTGAGTTAGCTAAGGAAAGAGGGCCTTTTCTGAAAATTAAAAACAGCATTTACGATCCTGAAAACCTAAAATGGACGCCCCCGCAGCCGTTAAAACAATTTAAACACGACTTTGGAAGACCGTTAATAAACTGGGATGAGATAGTTTTAGGTATTAAAACTTATGGAATTAGAAATGCAGCACAAACTACGGTAGCTCCAACTGGAACTATTTCAACGGTGGCGGGCATAGAGGGTTACGGTTGCGAGCCAGTGTTTGCTTTAGCTTATACCAGAAATGTTTATCAGGCGGCAGGAGATGAAAATAAACTTACATTAACTTACGTAAGCCCTTTGTTCCAGCAAGCTATTGATTCACTAGATTTAGATCCGGATGCAAAACGAAATATTATCGACGAGGTGGTAAGAAGTGGTTCATGCCAGGGAATAGCGGAATTACCTCAGTATATAAAAGATGTTTTTGTTGTTTCAGCCGATATAACGCCGGAAGAACATATACACATGCAAACATCAATTCAGGCATTTGTAGATAATTCTATTTCAAAAACCTGTAACTTTCCTGAAACTGCAACCAAAGAAGATGTGGCAAAAGTCTACCAAATGGGGTGGGAACTCGGTGCTAAGGGACTGACTGTTTATGTTGCGGGCAGCCGGTCGGAAGTTGTATTGGAAACCGCAGAGACTAAGAACAAAAAAGAAAGTCCTCAGGCTATGGAAGAGACCTATAAACATGAGCGAGGTTACAAACTCTCCGGATCCACATATAAACTCCAGACCCCACAGGGAAAAGCCTTTATTACAGTTAATAAAGATGATCAGGAACGTCCGGTAGAGGTGTTCGTTAATGTGGGTAAAGCCGGAACGGATGTAGCCGCTTTGTCAGAAGCATTGGGGCGTTTGATTTCAGGTTGGTTAACGGTTTCAAGGGATTCCACACGAACGGCAAAAGAGATTGTATCCCAACTTGTCGGAATAGGTGGCGCAAAATCCGTTGGATTTGGAAAAAATAGAGTTAGTTCAATACCCGATGCCGTCGCTAAAGTAATAGCCGAAGATCTTGGTATAGAAGTGAGAACAAACGGTTCAAATCACATTGAAGAAGAGAAAAAGGAGATTACGGTCTTTTCCTACACTGATATGTGCCCTGAATGTGGCAACTCCACTTTGGTACAAGAAGAGGGTTGTATGAAATGCTACAACTGCGGATATAGCGCATGCTAGACACGCAGGGTGGTCGATAACCACACAACTTCGGGTATTCGGCTTGCTAAATCCAACGTTTTTGTTATAAGTCTTGTATGACCGTTTATACAAAAAAAGGGGATACAGGAAAAACGGGTACGCTTAAAGGTATAGGATCAAAAACCGATGCTGTATATGCTGTTTTAGGCACATTAGATGAGTTAAATGCCAGTCTGGGCGTGTTACACCAATCCCGTTCAACGTTATTAAAAAAACAGGTTATAGAAATACAATCCGATTTATTTATGCTGGGTTCGTGGTTAGCCGGAAGTCCTAAAGCGGAGATTTTCGGAAGACATTTAGCAAAAAAAGTAGCCGGCTTTGAGAACTATATTGATGAAATGGACGCTCAAAATAAACCCATTAAGAATTTTATTTTACCGGGTGGAAGCTTTGAGTCGGGCTTTTTGCATATATCCCGCACGGTTTCCCGAAGACTTGAAAGACAGCTGGTTCTTTATTTTGATAAACACAAGCAGAAAGGCTCAGAAGATATACTAAAATACGCAAATAGGCTTTCGGATTATTTGTTTGTGTTAGCCCGCTATTACAATAAAAAAGGTAGGGGCGACATACT
>JAAZNL010000014.1 GCA_012798315.1 candidate division WWE3 bacterium
ACCCACATTGCAGCACATTTACAAGCCCCACAGCTTGTCCCGACCCTTCGGGAAGCCGACGCTCAAAACCAATTTTTGCGTTAAGTGAGGGCAGAGCTAAACTTGTTTTTGCTATGCCGAACGTAGCAAAAATAAGCGAAGCTAAAGCTTGCAAAAGAGTTGCAATTTTGCTTACGCACCCGATACTAACAATGATAGTTACATTTTATATATTGAAAAATGAGATATAAGCTTTACTTTAGCAATTTCAATTCATTAATAAAATGAATAGAATAAAGGAGGTATTAGAAGAAAAAGGTATCAAACAGACTTGGTTAGCTGATAGATTGGACAAAAGTTATAACATGGTAAATAGATATGTACAAAACAGACAGCAACCAAGATTAGAGGTTTTGTACCAGATTGAAGAAATATTGGAAGTTGATATTCAGAACTTCTAATTTCAAAAACAAATATGAAATGATGAATAAAATATGGCCAAAAAACAAAAAACAACAGACACACTAAACTTAGAATCCATTCTGTTTAATTGCAGGGAGTATTTACGAAGTAACGCGTCTCTGAATGATAAAAGAGACTTGCTTTTAACCCTCGTTTTCCTGCGATTTATTGGCGAGAAGTTTGAGGATGCGCAGAATCAAATGAGGCAAGAATGCCTCAACAAGGGAATTACTGATGAAGCAGTAATAAATTCGTTTCTCAGTAACCCAAAACGATATAAAGGGATAGCTTTTGTGCCTGAAAAAGCACGTTGGTCGATGATTATTGATGTGCCGGCAAATAAGTTAAATGCCACTCTTGATGATGCTATTCAGGAACTTGAGAATAGTGGAGATACATTTAAAGGTTGTATTCGTTTAGGGTTGTTTACTTCTATTAACCTCGAGCCAAATGTTATTAAGAAGGTTGTTGACGAAGTAAATAAAATCTCGCACAAAAACTTTGGAGAGGAGAAAGATTTAATTGGTCGTGTGTATGAATATTTTCTCAAGTCGTTTGCAATAAACGCAACGAAGGAAGAAGGCGAATTTTATACGCCACACGATATTGTTGAATTGATAGCCGCTTTTGTGGAGCCATTTGATGGAACGCTGTATGACCCGTGTTGCGGTTCGGGCGGTATGTTTATTCAGTGTGCAAAGTATGTACAAGAAAAGCAAGGTGATATTACAAGGGTAAATGTGTATGGGCAGGAAAGAGACCCTGCAACATATAGACTTGCCAAGATGAACCTTGCTATGCGTGGTATCTCTCATCATCTCGGAGAGAAAAATGCCGATTCATTTACCAATGACCTGCACAGAGGCTTGACCTTCGATTACATTATGGCAAATCCGCCATTCAATCTAAAAAAATGGTATGACACATCGTTGAGCAAAGATAGCCGCTGGGCTGACTACGCCATACCGCCAGAGGGCAATGCTAACTATGCCTGGATTTTGCATATGCTTTCTAAGTTAAAGCCCGGCAAGGGTGTTGCAGGTTTTTTACTTGCCAATGGTGCATTGGGTGATGCTGATGCTCTTACGATACGTCAAAAACTGATTGAGAATGACAAGATAGAAGCTATAGTGGTACTACCACGTGAGTTATTCTATACCACCGATATATCTGTAACTATGTGGATATTGAACGAGAATAAAAAGGGCGGTATGTGGCACGGTCGCAAATTGCGTAACAGAGAAAAAGAAATTCTCTTTATGGATTTACGACAGTGGACGGAAAACCCGGTGAAGGGAGAACAGAAAAAAAAGGTGGAGCTGAAACCCGATCAGATAAAGCGAGCTGCAGAAATATACTTTAAATGGCAAAGCGAGGGAACGGATGGAGCAAATTATGCCGAACCTGAATTATACCGCTCTGTTGGTTTTGAAGAGATAAAAAACAATGGTTTCTCTCTTGTTCCAAGCCGATATATCGAGTTTGTTGACCGTGATACTACCATTGATTATCACCAGGTGCTGACTGAAACCGCAAAATCCGTTTCTGACCTATTGAAACGCCAACAACAAAATGCCGAAACATTGCGTAAAGCACTAAAGGAATTAGGTTATGAGTGCGAATAAAAAAAATGGTAACCTCGTGAGATTGGGTGATTATATTGAAGTCTATGATGTAAAAAATGTTAAATCAGAAGATTTGCCTGATTATTCCGGATCAAATTGAGCCACCTATTCCGGATGAAACTGAGCCACCTATTCCGGAACAAATTGAGCCACCCATTCCGGAGTAAAGTGAGCCGGACAAGAAAGAGGAAATACGCCTGACATTCCGGCATAAATTGA
>JAAZNL010000015.1 GCA_012798315.1 candidate division WWE3 bacterium
AAAGAAATACAAAAAGACTTTCCTATTTTAAAAAGAGAAATAATGGGCAACCGGCTTGTTTATTTGGATAATGCCGCTACCACCCAAAAACCCTGTGCAGTAATAGACGCGCTTGTTGATTACTATTCAAATCACAACGCCAATGTGCATAGAGGAATTCACACATTAAGCGAAGAGGCTACAGAGCTTTACGAAAATGCCCGTAACAAAGTTGCGGCCTTTATAGGCGCATCCCCTGATGAAATTATTTTTACAAAAGGTGCAACAGAATCCCTAAATAGAGTGGCGTTTGAATATGGTCTATCGATTCTAAAACCCGGAGACAAAATAGTCATCTCCAATGTTGAGCATCATAGTAATTTGGTGCCATGGCAAGTATTGGCTCAAAAAACCAATGCAACTTTAGTATATTTGGAAGTAGATGCCGAAGGAAAAATTTCATTGGAAGACGCCCGTAACGTTATAGATAGCTCTACCAAAATAGTAGCTGTTACGCATGCGTCAAACGTTTTAGGAACAATTTTTCCCATTAAGGAAATAGCACAAATTGCAAAAAAACACGGAGCAATAGTGTGTGTTGATGGCGCGCAGGCGGTCCCGAATATCAAAGTAAATATGCAAAGTTTAGGTGTTGATTTTTACTGTTTTTCGGGGCACAAAATATTAGGACCTACAGGTATTGGTGTGCTTTGGGGTCGTAAAGCATTATTAGAAAAAATACCGCCTTTTGAATATGTCGGAGGAATGATAGATACAGTTAGTTATGATTCCGCTACCTGGGCCGAGGTACCGTACCGTTTTGAAGCGGGTACTCCCAATGTGGCCGATGCTATTGGATTGGGAGCGGCTTTAGATTACGTAACTGCCTTGGGAATGGATTCTATTCGCGAACACGAGATAATGCTAAATACTGTAGCCTTGGATTTGCTTTTGAAAATAAAAGGTGTAAATATATTAGGCCCGCTGAATGCGGAAGAACGTACGGGTTTGATATCTTTTACGGTAGAGGGAATACACGGCCATGATATTGCCGCGGTGTTAAATTCTCTTGGTATAGCAGTACGTTCTGGGCATCACTGTGCAATGCCCTATCATAAAAAACTAAATATTTCGGCATCTACCAGAGCAAGCTGGTACATATATAATGATGCCGAGGATATAAAGGCTTTAGCCGATGGAATTGAAAAGGCTAAGCAGATGTTAGGATAATTTAAATATGGATTTATATAGAGAAGAATTAATGGACATTTATCGAAACCCTTCGAACAAGGGTAAAATAGATGATCCTACGGTAGCAGTTGATAAAAAGAACCCGATGTGCGGCGACGAAATTCATTTACAGTTGAAATTTCGTGACAACGTAGTTGAAGACGCTAAATTTGATGGAAGTGCTTGCGCTGTTAGTATCATTGCTTCTTCGATGTTAACGGAAATGATAATTGGTAAAAATCTTAGTGAGCTTAAGTCTATTACAAAAGATGATTTGCTAGCTAGCATGGGATTGAATTTAACAACCAGCCGCGTAAAGTGCGCTACTTTAGTTTTAGATGCTTTGCAAGGAGCTTTAGAAATATATGATGGAAAAGAAAACTAATAAAAAAAGCAAAAAAGAGTTGGTAAATATCACCAAAGATATGAACCTCGGAGAAGTAGTTTATAAATATCCCGAATCCGCGGAAGTATTAACCGATTACGGTTTACATTGTGTGGGTTGTTTTGCGAACGCGTTTGATACTATAGAAGCAGGCGCAAAAATTCATGGTATGAGTGACGATGAGATAGAAGAAATGATAGACAGAGTTAACGAAGTAATAAACTTCGGAGAATGATAAAATAGATTCATGCAATATCAAATAACTTCCGACAATATCCAAATGTCTCCAAGCATGGAGGTTTTGGCAAAAGAAAAAGTTGGCAAGCTCGAAAACCAGCTCAAACACTTGCCCGAGGACGCCCGTCTTATTAGGGTTGTTATGAATAAGATGCCGGATAATACGTTTGAAGTTAAGCTTTTAATTACCGTACGCGGAAAAGAATATTTTACAGACGAAGCAGACTATTTATTGGAAACAGCACTTGTTAAAGCTGTAGACGAATTGGAAAGAATGCTTAAAAAGGAGAAAGTAATTGTTAGTGCTCAGGAGTGGGAACAAGCCAGAGAAGCAAAACGCGCTACGGAAGAAGATTTACTAGACGAAGAAAACCTTGAATAATCCTTAGAAGCATTGTATTTTGATCTAGTTCTACGGGCGATTAGCTCAATTGGCAGAGCAAGCGTCTTATACACGCTAGGTTCCTGGTTCGATCCCAGGATCGCCCACCA
>JAAZNL010000016.1 GCA_012798315.1 candidate division WWE3 bacterium
TCCAGCTTTGATAATAATTGCTACCCCTAAGATTTATCAAATTTTTAAATAATGAGTCTACTTTTTTCGAATATTCAAAACTACAAAGGATGTCCACAGCCAGTATCAAATCATCACCAAGCAACAAACCTTTCGGATAAGTTACTATTTTCTGTAACCATATAAGAAACTCGTCGGAACCTTCAGTCTTATAAATCACTTCAAGAACTTTACCATTGTGGTGATATGGCCACCAATGCATTTCTACAAAATTCTGATCATTCACATTTTTGGATAGGAATGCTTTTTCTTTTCTAATACAGGCCTTCCATAAGAGTAGACACTCTGTAGGTTTAGTTTCTAGATGCTCATCAATAAAATAGTAAATCCTTGAGTAAACCTCATGGTCGTAGTTTCTAATAAGGTACTTGAAATATCGTATTGAGATTGCAAAATTAGTTGCAAAACCTGCACCTGATTCTTTCGGGAGTTGCCAAAATTGCCATGCAAAATCAGCTCGTACATCTGAAGACGATGTTAGTAACAGTTTTTGAAGCAGTTTTTTAAATGGCTTGTCGTTAAATTTTTGCAAACGTAACCATTCCTTTTCGCCGTAAGCATCCTTATATCTTATATCCTTTACTGCTTCTTTCCTGAATTCCGCAAAAAAAACAAATAAGGATTTGCTTTCCTCCAGTATTTTGTCATCTTCTGTGTTTATGAAAATACTTAATACTTCCAAAGCATCTTCTGTAGAGAGTTTCCTTATGTGAGAAAAAACATGCACCAAAGCAAGCATTACTTGATGCAATTTTAAGTTTTCAGGGTTTCTAAGGGTTGTGAATGCTAAAGTTTCAATTCTGTACGCTGTATCTATTGAGATAAATCGCTCGCGGGGATTTCCCGGTATAAAAGTATGCCTATTCATTACAAATTGTTCGAGTGCGTTACACGCAAAAGACCGGACATAGAAGTTAGGATCATTAACTAGTGTTTCAATTAACGGCAAAGCATCTTCGATATATTTTCGACCATTTAAGACACAAATATGTCTAAGTAGCCAACAAACCCATACGCGAACACTGGTAATCTGATTTGTATCCTTTCCCGCGATTACTTGTTTATGAAGGTTGTGTTCACCATTAGGATCATCTGGTTCATTTTCAACAATTGGATCTGGGTCATTAATGAATAATTTAGCTATGCGAAGCGCTTCAACGTAATAGCCAGTCATCGCCAATTTTTCTCCAAATTGTACGAAAGCTTCTCTACAAGAACTTTGTGGTATACGCTCACATAAAGTAGATATTGAGGGATACTGAACTAGCCATTTATCTAACAAATCACCGTAAATTTTAGGAAGAAGTTTTCCATCGGAGCTTTCAAAATGACTAAATACGCTTGTAACTGCTCGTTGTTGGTTTTCAGTTAGGATGGAGTCCTTCCATATCTCTTGAAGCATACTCAACCCTTCGGAATAATCGATACGAATAACTTGAGTTATGGCTTTAGCTACATCCCAGATTTCAAACATACTTAATGTATTTTTGAAAAATTCGCTATTCAAAAATGTACGCAACAAAGTAATACCGCTACGCCTCGTAGCGTCATTAGATATTAAGCTAAAAACAGAATCTGTTATATTCCGATCAAGAAATCTGGATCTATTGTTGTATTCAGCATCCTGAGACCATCTAAATAATATTTCTAAAGCATCGCTATTTCCTTTACTGGCCTCATCTGTAACAAGTTGTTCTACAAAGATATTCGCAGGTAATCCTTTATATATAGGTATTTTTAGTTGTAATACTGTAACTTCCCATTTTAACTCACTTGGTATCTGAGAGTTTCTTAGTTCTTGAAAGATTAAATCCGTTTTATGAGGAATTCCTTGTCTCATTTCCATAAAATCCTTAAGTATTTCCAAAGCTATATCCTTTTTAGTTTGATCAGCTAAAGCTAATACTATAACTGGAATAAAGGCTCTGTTTATATAATCTGGATTATCGCGGCAAACATTTTTTTCAAGTCTAATAATTGTTTTTTGTACAAACGCCCAAGCTTTTTCTGAGTCTGAGGCATATAATTCCTGAAATAACGAGCTAAGGACATTAGTAACAAAATGGTTATCTGAAACATGAAAGCAACCGCCAGAATTAGAGATCATTCCGCCCATGTGTTCCCAACCTACAAACTTTAGACCTTTTCCAAACCTTCCATAGTGTTTATCGTACTGGCTGTTAATTAGGTTTATAAAATCCCTTAAGGTCTTTTTAATATCAATTGAATACTCGCGCTTTACAATCTCAAAAATGTCTTTTGGGGTATCGTGCCAGTAGTTTCCTTGGTCTGACACAAGATCAAACGTCTCCACTACATATTTAAATATAGCCTTTCTAAGCTGGGTGTCATTACTGTCAACGTAAATGTCTTTTAAACATTTGCAAATATGCTCAACTTCCCACGCATTGTGATCTCCTCTAGAATAACTGTCTGAATTATATTGATGTCTCTCGCACCGGTCATCTAATAAAAGTTTAACTAATTCAAACAGCTGCTCACTATAAGAAACATTAGATTTTAGTAGTAAACCAATAATATCGGATACTTCATTCCTAAAAAAATCCATCCTGAAGAAGTTAATATAGGGACTCTTTACAATATCTGGTAATAACTCCAAGAGATATTTTTGATTTTTAACCATTCCTATATTATTTTTAAAAACATCAAATGCTTTATGGTAGAAAGGTCCAGAAAGTGCGGCTCTCCACAAATTATTCCAACTCCTAAGGTTAATATTTTTTAGTCCTTCTAGTTTTTCAAGTACCAAATAATATATTTCAGGATTATTTGTAAGACTTGTTATGCTATTTTTGGACCACGCGATACTTTGTGGTTTTTTCAAAGCATTTAGTGCATCCTCTACGTTTTTATATATGTTCTTCTTTTCTGTTAGATAGCCTGTATCTTCGGTTAACTCCTTCACACGAGTAGTTATTTCAGACATTAGACTATTTCTTGTTACTATTTTGCTTTTTTCCGATCCAAAATATATCTTTTGAAGTACATAGCTATCTAAAATTTCTTCCATATTTTTTGTAGGAAGCCATACTCCGATAATAGGTGCAAAAAATGAAATCGCGAGATTTCTGCTTATATCCACATCTGTTTCCCAAAATTTCAATCTGGAAAATAGTTTTATTTCAGCTTCACTAAATTTCTTCTTTTTTAGAACTCTAAGTATTTCCTCTCCAAAGTAGCGGTAGTTTTCTGAATCATTTTTAACTCTATCTTTTGTAGATTTACAAATAATCAACAACTCGTCTAATTCTGAAACTTTATTAGATTTTGCCAACTTACTCAAAATCTTCTTTACATCATAATAACCAATTGAATAAGCTTTGACCTCACATATAACTTTATGCGAATCATTAAATACTAGATCAAAATCCTGAAGATTTGGTTGCTCCAAAGCAATATAATTAAAATCTGGATATCTTAAATTTTGTAAAAACAAGGATATTGCAGCCCACGCTTGATTATTTATTCCCTTGAAAGTACTAGTACCACCTGTCATACAGTATTACCCCCTTCTAGAAAACTTACTGTGGTATTAATAGAGCTAGACATAACAGGCAATTGACCTTTCCATTTCTGAAAAACTTCTACCATCTCAGAATTTATAGTATGAAAAATCATAGTAGGATCGCGCTTTATTAATCTCCTTCTCGTAAAAAACTCCGTGATACAGTTGTCTAGGCATTCAGTGAGATTTTCAGCCGTACCTACCTTATGAGTCATGGTTTGAAGTAATGAATGATACAACAGTGATGGCGGTAATTCGTATTCAAATGCATCTACTTTAAATACATAATTCATTTCTCTCAAAATAGCAATAATTTGGTTATCCATGGGGCTACAGTTGGTCTCATCACCATTAAGAGCATCGCTATAACTATCGGATATATGAATCTGAACATTTTTGAATAATTTATATAACTTCTTGGCATCTGTTAAATCCTCAAGGTTTAACAATTTTGCAAGTTGCTCACATGAATTAACAACCGCACCTTGATAGGCGGAACTACATTCTATCGCCTGAATAAAATTCCAATAATCAGAAACTTTTCCTTTTAATTCTGGACTTAACACGATCGCACTGAGTATATTTGTTTTACCTGTACAGTATTCTTTTATGTTAAACACTGCTTCTCGAATTTCAGAAGTACCTTTGTACTTTTTATCTGTTTTAAAACCTTGACCAGTTTTTACCTCATATACGGTCTCCAATACTTCCCCATCAACTTCTTGGATAAGACGAATATCAATAGATTTTTGTGAATTTGGCAGCGGGTAGTCAACATAAAACTCAAGTACCTTCTTACGACCCTGTAGCAGGGTAAGGTACTGTAACAAAGCGAATTTATCTTGATAAATAAAACCAAGTCGAGTTGCTCTTATGCTTGACATATTCAAGGTTATTATAACTCTTAATCGTTCAGTTTCCGTATTATCTTCGTGTATTTACCAAAATGGAACACTCCCTTTTTATACTGTCCCATTTGTTCCATTTTTATCCCAGAGAGTATAATTTTTGAGGTGGGGTTCTAGACCGACATGCTTCACCAGAATTTATTTTTACCCTATAGTTTGGCATATTTTCGTTTTTATAGTAAAATATCCGCATCAATAACAGGACGTAGCAAACCTAAACTACAAAGCTATATAAGTCTATCATCAAAAGGAGAAAACTGATGGACACTATTGCGATCAGCAGAGATGATGCTGAAAAGTATGGTTGCCCATACTGCGGCTACCAATCCGGGTTCAATCACGTGTCGGGACGGGGCGCATCGGTTATTACCTGCGGCGAGTGTAAACAATGCTTCATTGTCCTCTCCCCAGGCGTCAACGTTTCGCCATTTGGCATCGAATCGGGCAAAGGGCAGAAAGTTTACCCCAAGCTTTCCGAACACCCTCGCAAGGGAACACCAAAGCACGGCGCCCCGGACAAGCGGCCTGAAAAGGGAGGCGAGTTCTTTCACTCACGCGGTATCGGTCTTGATAACTGCATCTGTTTTGTGTGCGGCACCAGAGACCGGACTGGCAGGGGGCACTTCTGTCTGAACAACATCGCGGCTTTCGTCACTTGCAAAGCGGCAGGTGAAAGGGTTGTTGCAATGTTTGGACGCGGAGCACGGCTGGATTATCGCGAACGAGAACCTGACCGCGTGCAAGTCAAAATCGGCGCCTGCGACAAACATCTTTCCAACCTGAAAAAGCTGGAAAAGCTTACCGAAAACGGCGTCATCACAGAAGACATGGTCCGTCAAGCAGGTGGCTAATCCTTCTTAAAAATGGCACCTCATGGTATAGAGAAATCTAAATCATTGGGTGCCATTCCTCTTTAAGTATTCCTTTCGTTTCATATTTAAATTTACCTACCATTATTAAGATATAATCCATGTAAGTTCTATGAATAATTTAATTTACCTATTTATCTTAATATTAGCTTTATTAGGATACATAATTTTTATTATTTTTCCCCTTTCTAGGGGTGCTCCCTATGTGCCAACCAGCCAAAAAACCATAATGTCTCTGATAGAAATACTAAACGGATACGGAGTTGCTAGTTTTAAAAAAGCTGTAGATCTGGGCTCAGGTGATGGCAGAATAATTATTGCTTTATCTGCAATCGGATTAAGTTGTGACGGTATCGAACAAAACAAACTGCTTTTTAAGCTTTCAAAGAGAAAACTTAAAAATTTGAAGTTACTAAATATTAGCAATGTTTTTAACACAAACTTCTTAAAATACAATTTATCAGATTATGATCTTGTTACTCTCTTTCAAATTCCCTATATTATGCCAAAACTTAAAAATAAACTGCTTAAAGAGCTTAAACCTAACTCATTAATATGCAGTTATAGTTTTAAAATACCAGGTTTAAATGAGGTGCAAGAGCATAACGGCTGGTACGTGTACAGGACATAGAAAAACAGACTCGTAGTTTATTAGCTAAGGACAATAACTCATTCTAATACCTGTATATCCTATAGTTTGCTAGTTTTCTGTAATTAGTGTAAAATAGTTGTATCGACAACAAAAGTAGCCAAAATACCGGTTACAAGTTATCCTAACCTATCGTGTAAAAAGGAGTATGGAAGATGGATGCGCATTACTTGGAGGTTCTTGTGCTAATTGCACGAGATGTTCATGGATTTGCTTCAAAGCTTTGTAGCGCGATGGAAACATACGCCTACGTGGCCGTTGCCTCCTTTGATCAGGCCCAAAACGTTATTTCATATGGCAACTGGGCCGGAAATGTGCCGAATGACATTGTGTCTCGGGCGCCACATGCTGCCTACGGCAAATTGGGTGAACTGGTGTTACAAAGGGCCGGCATCGATGGAAAGCTTATTATGACCCCAACCGCGGGCAACGATTTGAGCTTTCACTGGATGGGGGCAGTTGCGCAAAATGGATTTATCATCGCCGTGAGCAAGTGGGCACAAGAGCACGATCGTCTATTGGCACTACTGACTCTCTACAATTACGTTCATCACACGCTCAAACTGCATCATGTTGGTTACCGATTTCCAAACCGGAAAGAGTACGTGATCGCTAACTCGCGCTTTGGTAATGGCATCCGTCTGGACGCCGTCGATCACATGCGCACGTATTTCCCAACGGAAGGCGATTACTACCGGGAACACCAATGGTTTCCCGAGGGACCTTACGATGAAGCGCGACACTGGGACTTTGTCACCGACGAGCCCGAGGACCTGCTTAACTTCCTCGCAGCTGCCTACGGTCAGTCCCCTGTGTTCTTCGACGATGCTGGCAAAAACGATCCTGTCGGCGTTGTTTGGGTTAATGCGGAAGACGGCACCAAGCTCGGTGTTATGGCCCGAAAAACCTGGTGGAAAGTAGGAGAAATTTAGACCAGGATTGCATTACAATTGAGGCGATTTTTTACAGGCTTACATAGCTGTGGAAATCGCCTCTTTTTTTGTGACGATTTTGCGAGTTCCATTACCTCGTAGTCTTTATTTCAGTAAAATTGTATCTTCCCAAATAACTTTCATATCCGACTGGTTATCCGCATCCGTATGAAATGATACGTGGATGTTATTTACAATGGTGCGCTTGTTATATAAACCGGATAGCAATTGCTTCAGCGTTTCTGTTAGTTCATTTACGTCTACATCAGGAACAGTAAAATTTCCAATTGAAATGTGCGGTTTGTAACAGTCAAAGACACGCGAATATCCGTATTTTTTTAAATACATAAGTTCCTGCTCAGTAAAATAACCGCTATCTACACGTTCTAAATCTTTTGTACGTATACTATCGTCTCTATAGACATTTAACAGATTGGTTATTTCTTGATGTAAACGGGGTATTTCATTACTTAATACTTCAATAAAAAATATATTGTTCCTCTCGCCATATTTAAGTTCCGAGAATTCTACAGTGTAAGGACGTAACTTTTTAATATAACTTATTATTTCAATTTTAGCCTTCTCCAAATTATTAATCGGAAAAGGTACTAACGCGTATGACAAATGCGGCGGAATATGCGAATACTTATTGCCAAATTTTTCATTCATGAACCGCTTAGCACTAATTATTATTGCATTATCAATAATTGAATCTACGGAAAAGACAGTATGCGTAAGTTTGCCATAAAAAGTTGTGCCCGCGTTTTGAATCATAAACCCAATTACGAAAACGTTACGGAATGCGAAAGACTATTAATTAATCTGGTTTTTTCTTCAGGACTTAAATTTGGATTTAAAAGTCTATTCATTGTTTTGGCCGCCGTTATAATATGCTCACCGCGTGTATTCATGATCTGACTCAACGATATTCCTTCATACGTAAAATCAACAAAATTTTTGGTATTAAGCCAAATGTCTATAACAGAACCCAAGTCATCGTAAAGCTCCGGGTAATCTTCTAGTAATAAATTTATATCCTGTTCTTGATAACCTTCACTAATCAATATATTTTTTGCTTTTGTTTTATCTATTAAATACATAATGTGATGATGGAAGATTCAAACACATAAGTCAATGAATAATACAAAAATATTGTGCGGTAAGAAACATATCATATAATTACTTAACCCTAAAAACCGGAGAGAGATCATGAGATATGATGACTGGCAGTGCGAGGTTTTGGAGGATATTGCTCTGGAAGTTAACAGTTATAATCCACTGGTCAGAGAAAACGTCCGATACTCCGAGTTTGTGAGCAAATCACAAGGACGAGGACGTAAACGGCGCAGAGAACGTGAGATTAGACTGGTAACCTGGAGAGGAAAAACATGGTCAATTGGAAATCGTCTTACACAAGGACTTGAGTTTTTGATGCAGGATATATTTCCCGAGGAAATGGCTATGAATTCCGAACTGGATTGGCTTGCCGCTTTTTTGGAAGCCCTCCGAAACCTTCCAAAAAACCGCAAATGATACCCGGTTATTGTCTTTAAAGATGGTATCCGGGTATTTGTTTTCTTTTTCGCCTATTTGAGGGTATAATTCCCTGTCATGGAATTGCGAAATGTTGCCATTATAGCTCATGTTGACCACGGAAAGACCACCCTTGTTGATGGTCTGTTAAAACAATCTAAAACATTCAGAGAAAATGAATCTTTAATGTCCCAAAATTTAATAATGGATTCAAACGATCAGGAAAGGGAACGTGGGATAACAATTTTAGCTAAAAACACCGCAGTTAACTACAAAAATTACAAAATAAACATTATTGATACTCCCGGACATTCAGATTTCGGCGGAGAAGTTGAAAGAACTTTGAACATGGCTGACGGTGCTTTATTACTGGTAGATGCCCAGGAAGGTCCGATGCCGCAAACAAAGTTTGTTTTAAAAAAAGCTCTCGAAATCGGACTTAAAATTATCATTGTAATAAATAAAATTGATAAAAAGGATGCCCGAATTGATGACACCATCCGCCGGGTACATGATTTAATACTTGAACTGGCAACAGAAGATTCTCAGTTAGATACGGTTATAATTTACGCCATAGGCCGTGAAGCTAAAGCCTGGAACGATTTACCTTCCGATTACATTGCGGAAGCCGATTTAACACCCGTTTTTGACGCAATTATCAAGCATATTCCGGCTCCTACGGTAGACCATGACTCACCTTTTCAAATGCTTGTTTCTACCTTGGACTGGGATAATTTTAAAGGAAAATACGTAATCGGCCGTGTCAAACGGGGTAACGTCTTTCCAGGAATGCAGGTAACTTTACTTAAAGCAGATGGCACAAACGAAAACTATACTGTAGATAAAGTTTACGTGAACCAAGGATTAAAACGTGTTGAAGTAGAAAAAGGTGAATCAGGAGATATTATAGCTCTTACAGGTATAAAAAATGCCGGAATCGGAGATACTGTTTCTGACGCCGGTAACCCGGAAGCTCTTCCCACAATAAAGATAGAAGAACCCACACTTAGCATGTCCATAGGACCAAATACTTCTCCTTTTATGGGTAAAGAAGGAAGGTTTTTAACCGGAAGACAGATTTTAGAAAGAATTGAACGGGAAATGCAAACTAATGTTGCAATGAGATTCAAAATAACCGAGGAAGGTCAATACGTAATTTCAGGCCGAGGAGAACTACACTTGTCCGTGCTGTTAGAGACAATGCGAAGGGAAGGGTTTGAAATGGAAGTAGGAAAACCAAAAGTAATAATTAAAGAAATTGACGGGATACAGATGGAACCTGTTGAGGAATTAACTATAGATGTCGATAACGAATACTTAGGTGACGTGAAAAGCGAAATAGGCAGAAGACGCGGAATTTTGGTGCGACAAACCGAAGAGACCCAGCACTCCACCAGATTATTATTTGAAATTACTACAAAAGGAATTTTGGGTTTAAGGGGAGCTTTACTGACAATATCTAAAGGAACTGCGGTTATGAGTTCGAGTTTCTTACGCTATGATCCAATAACTCCCGACATCAAGAAACTTAGAAGAGGCGTCTTAATAGCAGCTGAAACGGGTAAGACGGCATCTTACGGATTAGCTTCCGCGCAGGAAAAAGGTTCAATTTTCGTTGGACCTCAGATTCAGGTATATGAGGGAATGATTGTAGGTATGAACGGACGGGACGAAGATTTAGAAATAAACGTCTGTAAGGAAAAACAATTAACAAATAACAGATCCGTTGGGGAAGAAGGAATTATGCTAACTCCCCCGCTAATTATGAGTCTCGAACAATGCATAGGGTTTTTAGAAGACGATGAATTGCTAGAAATTACTCCACAAAATCTTCGTTTAAGAAAAAAGATTTTAGAAAAGACAGCCCGATATCGTGCTAATAAAAAATAACTGGTTGCAAAGTCCGAAAATTAGTATTCCACTAATGTAAGAGCGATACCTTTTTTATCAGCCCTACCGGTTCTCCCAATTCTATGTACATATGCTTCGTATGACTCAGGCATGTCGTAGTTAATAACATGTGACACATCTTTAATATCTAACCCTCTGGAAGCGACGTCTGTAGCCAATAACACTTTAATTTCGTTTGTTTTAAATTTCTTTAACGCTAACTGTCTTTGAGCCTGACTTTTGTTACCATGAATTGCTTCTGCTTTATGTCCTTTTTGAACTAAAGCATCTGCTAATTTTTGAACTCCCCACTTGGTACTTCCAAAAACCAAAACTTTTGCACATTCTTCAGTTAAAAGTATTTGGTGCAATGTTTCCAACTTTTTTGTTCCACCTCCAAAGACTCTCACAATTTTTTGCTCAACATTAACCGCTGTTTCTTGCTTTTTTACACTAACAGTAACAGGATCCTGAACAAACGATTGTAGTATTTCTTCTACTTTCGGGGAAACAGTGGCTGAAAAAAATAAGGATTGCCTGTTTTTAGGCATTAAAGAAATGAAAAGTTTTATATCAGAAATAAACCCAATATCAACCATTCTGTCAGTTTCATCCAAAACCACTGTGTTGTAATCGCTTATTCTAATCGCTTTTTGTTTTAATAAATCCTTTAATCTTCCGGGTGTTGCAATTACAAACGAAGGCTGTTTTTTTAGTTCAGTTTTTTGTCGTTCTATATTTGCTCCACCAATTAAAACCGCGGAATAAATTCTCATATCTGTAGAGTAACTGCGGAATTCTTCATATATCTGAACAGCTAATTCTCTTGTAGGAGTTAAGATTAAAACTTTACGTGACCTGTCCCGGGATACACGTTCTATTAGAGGTATTAAAAAAGCCGCGGTTTTGCCTGTACCTGTGTTGGCTATACCAATAATGTCCCTGCCGTTAATAATTGCCGGAATAGTTTTATCCTGAATCGGTGTAGGGCTCGTGTATCCTTTGGTTACAATATTTTGCTTAAGTTTAGGAGATATTTCAAAATCGTTAAATTGATGTTTCGGTATATAGGAAGTCTCTTCAGGCTGTTCAAAGGGTTGAGTTTTTTTCAGATCTTGGATGACTTTTTCCAATTCGTATATAGGCCAGGTTTTTTGACGATTACTTCTACCACCGCCAAATCCTGATCTGTTGTTACTTCTATATCCTTTGAAAGTTCCTGTATTCATGGAACCTCTAAACGAACGTCCACCGGACGCACTTCTTGACCTGCTTCTATTTTCATTGCTATATGACATGGTTGCCTTTGGAGGCTGTTAGCTATTAAGTTGAAAGGAAAATAGATGGGAAAGAGTGACTTACCTCAAGCTACTATCGCAAATCAAAAATATTTTGGCTACGGCCTCAATGAAGAATCCGAGGACAAAGCCTTGGTTTCTTCTTTCCTTTCGGAAAAATTATTACGTCGAGTATTGTAACAGGTATAAGGCGGTAATGCAAACGTACTATAGGACTCGCGTCTTACATAAAAAAAAGGGTGTGTATTCCTAGGATACAAACACCCTTTATAAAAATCTCAGTCACCGGTTTAGTCCAAAAGAACCCGATATCGCTGAGGAAGTACTATCTCAACAGGAGTTCCGCAAAACTTAAACGATACTTTGTAGGCTTCACAACGTCCAAAACGAGTGAGGCGCGTCTTGACTATTTCCGCTTCAATCGTGAGTGGTGCAACAAAAACACCTTTGGCGGGACGAAACTCTACCATCAAACCACCATATGCATTCATGAAAAACTCCATGAAGCCCTTACGCACATCGACAAAAGTGCCATTTGGTCGATAATGGCCGGTTACGGGACGGTTATTAAGCCACTTCCATACAACCGGCGGATTACCAATTCTGGACTTACCGTTTGAACCAAACATAGCAGCTCTCCTTTTCTTTTAAGATGGCTTGATTTTATAGCCATTTTGGCCTTCTGACAAGTCCTATAAGATATATTTAATTCCCTATATACAATAATTAATTACATGTTATAAAATATCCGCATGCAGACATGGAAGTTGCACATGTATATAAGATGTTTTATCAACGCTGAACAAGCGGGAATGACGTCTGTAGCATAGCAACTCCATAAATTTAAACAGACAGAAATTACCCGCGAATAAGCGGGTTTTTTTGTTGTCCTAACCACAAATCTTGGTTATACGGAAAGGAGAGTCGAATGAACACGCACGTTGATATATTCGTATGCCTTAAGGGAGATACCCAGGCAGAGCAGTGCATTGCGCATTTGCAATCTTTAGGCTACCAAGGTCAAATCCTTGAAGAAGGACAATTAGCCCCTGTAGGAGCTGTAGCCCTTTATACCGGAGGTAACGACAACTGGCCGTCCCGAAACTTTCGTGTCGCATCACATCGCCTGGCCGACAATGAAAAACGGCCACTTTGGTCAATGACAACACCTTTTTTGGTTGCAATCAGGCCGATGGCAAAGGGCAAAATGCTTTTGGCGGCGCAAAACGTGGCGGAAATGTACATTAAATGGTTTAAGGGCGAAACAGGTGCAGAACTTCCGTGGGAAACCAGGAACGGTCAACCTTCTTCTAAGTATGATCTGGTAGAAGGCTGGTTGGATCAGGTAGCAGGTGTGATTGGCGCAGATGTCCTTCAGCAAGTGCTGAACTCGCAGAAAATCGACAGGGATAGACACGCGGGACGAGGTGGAGACATAGTGTTTCGTGTGCTCCAGACTACCGGAAAAATAGTACTTTCACCTGACAGTCTGGCAACAACATTACCTCGCAATGAAGCTTATTTTGCGCTTACAGGTTTAACAAAACCACCTGTCATTTACGGTACATCGGATGTTGCCAATCTCTTTGAACTGCTGCAGCTTCTAAAACTGGCATGGTTCTTGGAATTACCGGCAGTCTTCGAAACCTATCCGGGTGCGCACAACGTTGCACACTGGGTAAACGGGTTTTTAAACCCAAGTTTGGCTGTTGTAGGCACAAAGGTATGGTCAACCGACCTCTCAGATGAACCCAACGCCAAATTTAACACTGTCATTACGGCCGAAAAGATGAAGCGGTTCATAAAGTCGGGAACACTGGAGCCGATTGCTGATGTGCTTATGTCATGGGCGGGTCTTCCAATGTGGCGTATCTACCAGAATGCCATGAAACATGCCACCGATTCTTTACTAAACGCTTTGGGAATATCCGTGGACTACAGGTTCACAACTACCGAAGACATATGTAAAGCAACCGGCCTTTGGGATATGCCTCTTTTAGAGTTGAGCAATACGCTAAAGTCATTAGTTGACCACGATGTTGTTGTCTACAACACTAAAAACAACATCCAGGTAAAGACTTCTAGCGTAATGCCAAACATGACGGTAGCAGAGCTTCATGAGAAAGGAGGTTGGCTTGGCGGGGCAGCTTTGTATTACATGGTCTACCAGCTGTCCGACTTTGGGGGAGCCGTGGTAATGGTCAAAGACAGTACCCGCGGCAGGGTGAACCTTATCGCGCGGCCGTTTCTGGAAAAGAACCCACATCTGCGACTTGCGCCTGTTGGGCTGTTCAGACTGACGGGAGAAGAGCAGAACGAAGATTGGTCATTCGATCCTATTTTGATGATGCTTCTAATTGCCACATGGGGTCCGGAAAAGACAGCCGAGTGCGCAAGGGCGATATGGGAAAACATGGAAGTACCACTAACGGAGGATCATATCGGGAGAAAAACCGTAGCAACCGTGTCAAACAAAGGCGTGCGGGTAAGAGTGCAGGATACTTAATTGCTTGGTAAGTCGGTTGGGATGTTGCAAAAACTTGGAGGTCAAGCAAACATCCCAACCGACCTCATTATATAAAATAAAATGGCTATAAACGACGATAACAATAAAAAACTTCTGTTAATTAGTGCGCACGCGGATGATCACATTGCGTGTGCTGGAACAGTTTTTAAACTAATTGACCGTGGTTACACCCCTTATGAGGTTGTATTAACTAACTCACAAGAAGGTCCCGATATGAGAAAAGCCGGAATATCCCAGAGCGTAGACAATATCAAAAATACCAGAAAAGAAGAGCTTAGTAAGGCATCTAAATTTTTGGGAATCGCGCAAACTTTTAACATGGAAAATGAGGATTTAAGACTTACTTACTCCAAAGATCTAATGATTAAAGTAATGGCTATTGTCCGAGAGGTAAAACCTACAATCGGGTTTCTAATGAATTCGTACGACTGGCATCCGGATCACAGAGAAGCATTTAAAATCGGTTCGGAGGCATTTAAGTGGGCAGCATCCGGAATTAGGCCTGAGTTAGGGCAAAACTGGAAAACCCCGATGGTACTGTGCGCAGAAGGTATGATTCCCGTTGCCGCAAATATTTTAGTTGACATTACAACATATGCTGATAAGAAAATGCAGTTATGGAAAATTTACGATTCACAGGCTACATCTAAATCGGTAAAGTTCGAAGAGGGATTATTACAAGTCCGCGGCTATCAGCAAAGAAAGGTGGATGGTTTTTTTGCCGAAGCTTTTAGCACAGATCCTTTATCACCAATTTTATTATTTGAAAATGAATAAAATAACTGTAGTGGCAGACAAATTAATTTACAAAAGGTTTAAACTGTCCGAAAAATGCACACATGAATTTGAGGCATGGAAACAGTTTAACGAGATAATTCCTCAAAACACACCTACGCTAATACTAAGAACTAATAATTTGTGCATTTATGAATTCCTCGAATCTGATTCAAAACTTGTAAGTAAACAAGAAGCCTCGGAATTTGCCGGCAAGGTTATCAGTAATATTTTCCACGCATACAAGCCTAATACTTACAAAAAAGGACAAATGTGGGAATTGTCAGTTTACAAAATAATAGAGGATTTTAGCCAACACGAAATAAAATTAAAAAATATCGGATTAGAAAATTTTTATTTTTACACAATAAACCAGTTGCGCAAAATTAAAAAAATAAAATTTTCTAATATTAGTTTTTTGCACAGAGATATCCACAGAGGAAATATTTTATGTGAAAACGGGCAACCGTATTTAATTGATCATGAGCATGCTATGGAAGGTCCTATTGAATTGGAACTGCAAAATTCGATTTTTTGGAACGATAAAATGTCTCTAAATGTTGATAAAGTAAAAAAAATTCTTACCAATAATAATATTCCCTATTCCAGTTCCAATGAAATATTGCTTAAAAACTACTACGTGGCCGACCAGATCAATATAGCTATAAAAGAGAACAAATTTAGCAAAGTTAAAAAGCTCGCTTCAAAAAATGATCCGGCTATTTTATATTAATAAGCGGAACATCCCCATTTCCGCCCATATATGTCGGAAGTACTCCATTCCATTTTTCTATAGCCATTTTTTGCAAAACTAAAGGATCAATGGTCTGCCTTAAAACTTCCTGGGCTTTGGCTTCTCCTTCAGCTTTTATAATTTTCTGCTGCTTTTTAAATTCTTCCTGTTGTGCAATAAATTCCTCAGTCTTAATTCTTTCTAATTCTATTTGTTTTGTTTCTAGAGCCTGTAAATATTGGTCCGAAAATTTCATTTGTCTGACCAAGAACTCATCCAAAATAACTCCGTTTTCATTAAACGTCTGATTTAATAATTCTGCGACCCTTGCTTGATAGTTAAATACATCTCCTGTATAAAGCTCGTTAGCAGGAAATTCTCTGGCTACATTCCTGGAAACTGATCTGGCTTGCGCTTGAACAATTCTTTGTGCGAGCTGATCCTGTGTACCTATTTTTTCAGCTATCCATAGAATCTTTGATGGGTCAATACTGTAACGCAAAGTAAACCTTATGCTGACCTGTTGTCCGTCTTTAGTTGAGGTATCTACAGCATAATCTGCCAAATCGGAATTGTATTTTTGCATATTACTGTTAAATATAGAGTTTGACTTGTTTTGATTATAATAGGGGCTGGATTCAGGGCTTTCGCTCGTCTCGTAGATTATCTTTTGAGTAGAATAAAATGTTACCTTTTCTATTAACGGAATTTTTACGTTTAAACCCGGGCTAGCTAATCTTTCTATTTTTCCGAAACGACTGACAACACCAACAGTACCGTATTCGACACTAAAAAAAGGGTTTGCCTTGGTTAATAAAGGCAAAACCAGGACTAGAATAATAAATAATATAAAAAGCTTTTTTAATAAGCCTTTAAAATTCAGGTTTTTCATACCTAAATAATATACCTTTTATTGTTATATGTGGAGATTAACTATTCCTGGCCAGTCTCTTCCGTTGTTGCGGTAGATTCTTCTGCAACAACTTCTTTTGTAGATGACACTTTAACTTTACCTTCTTTTATTCTCATGGCTTCACGGCCTTTTTTCTCACGAAGGTAGTAAAGTTTAGCTCTTCTGACATCGCCTGTTTTTACCAGTTCAATCTTTTCTATATTAGGAGAAAACAAAGGAAAAATTCTCTCAACAGCAACGTTATCCGCACCAATTCTTCTGACAGTAAAACTCTTAGAGGTACCGGAACCCTTTCTGGATAGTACGATACCTTCATATGGTTGAATTCTGGCCTTGTCGCCTTCAATAATCTTGTAGTGAACACGTACTGTGTCACCTGCCCTAAAATCAGGGTATGTACTCGGATCAGATGTTATTAGTTTTACTTCTTTTTCTGCCATAAGCTATGCTAGATTATCAAATAAATGCCTAAAATACAACCCCTAGCCTTGAACTGCCGCCTTTTCCAAGATATGAACTTTTAAACCCTTGGCATCGGCAGTCACCCGAACTTCTGCGCCTTCGGTTAAATCTCCATTTATTAGCTTCTCTGACAATAAATTGTCCAATTCCTTTTGTATCAGCCTTCGCAGTGGGCGGGCTCCGTAGTCATCGTTATAACCGTGTTCTGCAAAATATTTAATAGCTTTTTCATCAACGACCAACTGTACATTTTGCTCCAGCAGAAGTTTTTCGGTCTTTTTTATCATTCTTCGGCTGATCTCCGCAATATCATCGTGTGTTAAGGTCGAAAAAATGATGATATCGTCTATTCTGTTTAAAAATTCCGGTCTAAAAGCGTCGCGTAATAGACTGAATACTTTTTTCTCAAATTCTGTCTTATTCTGCTCAACGGTTTTTGCGTTTTTATCGGTATCAAAGCCAATACTCGGACGTCGCAAAAACTCTGATCCCACGTTGGATGTTAATATCATTATAGTGTTTTTAAAGTCAACGGTACGACCCTTGCTGTCGGTCAAACGCCCGTCTTCCATAATTTGCAATAATGCATTAAATGTGTCCGGATGCGCTTTTTCTACTTCATCCAGTAGTATTACCGAAAACGGTTTTCGTCTTACTATTTCCGTTAAATTGCCGCCTTGGTCGTAACCGACATATCCGGGGGGCGCTCCGATCATTTTGCTTACCGAATGTTTTTCCATGTATTCACTCATGTCCAATCTGACAATCATATCTTCATCACCATAGAGTGCCTCCGCGAGCGCCTTGGCTAATTCCGTCTTACCTACACCTGTAGGGCCTAAGAACAGAAAAGTTCCTATTGGTCTTTTCGGATCCTTCAACCCTGCCCTTGAGCGTCTTATAGCTTCAGCTAATGACTTAATCGCCGCAGTCTGTCCGACTATTCTCTCCTTAAGTTTTTCTTCAAGATGCAGTAAACGGTCCCGCTCTTCAACATTTAGTTTATCAAGAGGTATGCCTGTAGATCTGGATACCACTTTAATTACAGCTTCTTCTGTGACATCAGGTATTTCTTCTAGCTTGGTTCTGGTCCAAATATCCAAAAGTTCGCCCTTAATTTTTTCTAGCTCAGCAATACGTATTTCAACACCTTTAAGTTCATCCGGTTGTAAATTTGTTCGCGCTCTTTCTTTTAGTGATGCCAATTCCTCTTCTACGGTTTTTAAGTTTTCCGGTTCTTTAACCTGCGATAACCTAACAAGTGCTGATGCTTCGTCTATAATGTCTATCGCCTTGTCAGGTAAAAATCTATCGCTAATGTATCGATCGCTCATTTTAACCGCGTTAAGTATTGCTTCGTCTGTTATTCGTACATGATGATGCTTTTCATATCTTTCACGAAGTCCCTTAATTATTTCAACCGTTTCCTCAGAAGTGGGCTCATTAACCATAATCGGCTGAAATCGTCTTTCGAGAGCTGCGTCTTTCTCAATATATTTCCTGTATTCATCGATTGTAGTTGCACCGACCATTTGCATTTCACCCCTGGCCAAAGCCGGTTTTAAAATATTGGCGGCATCCATAGAACCCTCAGCTGAACCCGCACCGACTACAGTATGCAGTTCATCTATAAACATAATAATTTGTCCGGAAGATCCGATTACCTCTGTAAGAATATCTTTTAAACGACCTTCAAACATTCCTCTATGAGATGTACCGGCAATAACAGATGCTAAATCCAAAGCAAAAACGCGTTTACCCCGCAATGGCTCAGGAACCTGGCCGGCAATGATTTTCTGGGCCAATCCTTCAACAATCGCTGTTTTACCAACTCCGGGATCTCCAATTAAAACAGGATTATTTTTTGTTCTTCTGGAAAGAATATGAATCACACGTTCAATCTCGTTTTTTCGGCCGATTACCGGATCAAGCTTACCTTCGCGAGCCATTTGGGTTAAATCCCGGCCGAATTTATCAAGTTTACTTGCACTGTTAGTTGTTTCTTTCATAATCTCGTTGTAACAAACCTCACACAAGGCCATGTATATTTGTTTGCCTTCAACAATTCTATTTATAGGAATTTTCGCGGGACGTTGTCCGCATCTATGACACAAAACCATATTGAGATTTTAACAGATCTATCACTTATTGCAATAGAGTGATAATGCCTAGATCACAATAACACGTTAAAATTAGTGTTCCCAAACATCTCCGATAAACGGATCTGATATAACTTTTACGTTTTTAATAAAAAGCTGAGCTGCGCGTATCATTTGATCTGATTGAATTTTGGACCATTCCTCGGCCTGATCTTCCCTCACTTCCGTAACAATTTCGTCATGTACCGTATGTGTAATTGATCCGTCTATATGTTCGCTTTTTAGTTTTTCATTTATATAGACTAAGGCATATTTAACAGCGTCAGCGTTGGTGCCTTGAATCGGGTGGTTCTTTGCTTCGCGTTCTATGGAAGATACTTTTTTTCTAAATTCCGGATCGTCATTTTGTGGTTTATCGTACCAGCGTTTTCGCCCGGCAGGAGTCATACTCCACCCATTTCTAACAGCAGTTTTTGCTGTTTTGTCTAAAAATTCTCTAACACTAGGATAACTCGCAAAATATTTGTTCATGTAATCTTCCGCTTCTTCCTTACTAACAGGTTTACCGGTTTCCATGTACAGTCGATTGGCCAGTCCCATAGGACCCATTCCGTACATTAATCCAAAACCGATTGGCTTTGCAATTTGGCGTAAATCCGGATATTTCTTTTTAAAATCAGGAGTATATTCTTTGCCAAACATTAACGAAGCTGTATACGAGTGTATATCAAGTCCTTCATTCAGTGCGTTAACCATCTTTACGTCTTTAGAAAGCTCTGCCAAAATTCTCATTTCGAACGCGGAGTAGTCCGCAACAACCAGTTTGTATCCATGTTTGGGGTTTATACATTGTCTGAAAGGAGCTTCTTCTGAATTACGTGGAATTTGTTGTAGGTTCGGATTGTTGCATGAAAATCTTCCTGTGGCAGTACCCATTTGGTTAAATTCCGGATGCACACGGCCTGTTACTTTATTTATTTTTTCTAACAGCGTGTCTCCGAATGCCGAAACTAATTTTTCATACTGACGGTAATCCCTAAGCATTTTTGCGACGGGGTGAGTACAACCTGATAAAATAGCATCACCGGTTGAAGGCAGGTCCAATCCCAATCTTTTGTTAAACAACTCTAATAACTGCACGTTGCTATTTATATTTATAAAATCGCTGGAATTACCAAAAAGGTCTATTGCTGTTGCTCCGTAATAAGGTTTAATTGCTTCCTGGAATTCCTTAGCGTATTTTTCTCTCTTTTCCTTAAGACGGGAAATTATGTCGCGCCATTTTTCCTGATTTAAATAAATTCCGGTAAGTTCCATATCGCCTACTACGCGTGTAACCGCAAACTCTAATTTTCCAATGTTTATTAGATTTTCTTTTTTCAGTTTTTCAAGTTGTTTCTCAAAAATTGGAAACATTATTAAAGTATCAAGGGCGGCGTATTTTAACTGTGTCTCACTGAACTGAGTTTTAGAATTTGCAACCGCGAATGTCTTCCGGGTATCTTTCTCCATTGTTAAACCCAAGTATGCACTAGCTAAATCTTTTAGCGCGTAATAAGCTTTTCCAAGACCCGAATTTAGGATTGCTTCAGCTAACATTGTGTCAAAAATATTATCAACGGCAATTCCTGTGTGTACTTTAATAAATTTGTAATCAAACTTTCCATTATGCAATATTTTTATTCTGTCCTTACTTTCTAGAAATTCCTTTAATCTGGGAAAATTCTTCATATCAATGCTTCTGGCATCAAAAATATAAGATATTGACGGTGTGCTTACCTGGATCATTAACAAAATACCGGAATATGGGTCTAAGCTTGTAGATTCAACGTCAACTCCTACGACTTTTTCTTTTTCCAGCGCGTCCAACGCATTATTAGCCTCTTCTAAGGTCGTAACATATACAAATTTCGGGTTTTCAGGATCAAATTTAAACTCCATAAAATTATTATAGGTGGTCTTCCTATTTTAAAAAGCTATTTTCGTGTGGATATTAAATTAACTTTGCAATAACTCGGTTAATATTTTTCTAGCCACTTCCGCCTCTGCCTTACCTTTAGACTCTCTCATTATCATACCTACTAAAAATTCCACTGACGCGGTACTCCCGTTTTTATAATCTTCGACAGCTTTAATGTTTTTTAAAATTGCAGATTTAGCAAATTCTTTTATTTTTTCCGGGTCAGTAATTTTATCGTCTTCAGATTTTAGTTTTGAAATAAATTCTTCAACGGATAAACTCTGATATTCCTTTTTGTTTACTAAAGTGTTTGCCGCTTTTTCAGCGGTTACACCTGAGTTAATAATCGAATCAAGTTTTTTACTCGTTTCTGGGCCAAAAGCAAAAACCACAGCATTTGCCGTTTTCATCGGTATACCTAATTTCGTATAACGGGCGACAACTTCCTCTGGCAACTCCACCATTCTTGATTTTAATTTTTCAATATGTGCGTCATCAAAAACCATCGGCGGGATATCCGGTTCGGGAAAATATCTGTAATCATGCGCTTCTTCCTTATCGCGTTGAGGTACGGTTTTGGCGGTAGCTTCGTTATATCCTCGATTCTCTTGTTTTACAATTCCGCCTCCGTTTATTATTTCCGTCTGTCTTTCAATTTCGGCTAAAACGGCCTTTTCCATAAATCGAAATGAATTAATATTTTTAATTTCGACTTTATATTTTGGTAGTTCTCCCCGTTTTTCCATTTCGGGAGTACGTAAAGAGATATTGGCTTCTAAACGCATTTGGCCTTTTTCCATATCAACGTCTCCGATGCCTAGAAACCTTACTGTGGTTTGTACTTTTTTACAAAATTCGGCAGCATCTTCCACAGAATTAAATACCGGTTTTGTAACAATTTCCACTAAAGGCATACCGGACTTATTAAAGTCAATTAGTGTTTTTCCACCTTGATGAAAAGATTTTGCTGTATCTTCTTCTAAATGGATACGCTCAATTTCCATTTTTTTGCCATTGTCCAATTCTATCCAACCTCCTATGCAAAAAGGCTCTTTATATTGGCTTATTTGGTAACCTTTTGCTAAATCGGGATAAAAGTAATGTTTTCTATCGAATTTTGAGTTTTTGTTTAATTCACAATGAAGGGCAAGACCTAATAATTGTGCCTTTTCTATAGCATCATAATTAGGAACCGGTAAAGCACCCGGCAATCCCAAACATACCGGACACGTGTGAGTATTTGGCGAAGCATCATAAATGTCAGCCGGGCAGCGACAAAACATTTTATTATTCGTTCTAAGATGCAGATGTATTTCCAGTCCTAAAACCAGTTTTAAATCATTTGAAGTGGACATATCTTTTTTCCCGAATGAAGTATAGCACGCTTTAAGGCATGCGCACCCGGAGACGGGTTAACGCCGTTTTAAGCGTGGCGATAGCATCCCCTACCACATAATAAGGCGGGTCGTAGTCACTTTCGTGAACTAAATTATTACGTATTTTGTGAGCTTCCCAAATTTTTCCGTATGTATCTTTATCAAAATATGTTTTAGCGTTTTTTAAACGCTCCCCCATTGATTCGCCGGAAACCATATCTTTTAAAGCGGCATCAAATGTACGGTCTGCAATTATTAATGCTTGCCTCAAAGAAGACGGCTGTCTGGTAGCGAGCAATCCGGAAATTTTTTCCCAATCGGATACTATTTTACGTTCGGTCTTGATGGTAACAAAACCCCCGTCACCGGAACCAAAAGAAAATAAGTCAAAGAAATTAAACAAACCCATATTAATGTATAAATATCCTTTTACTCACGTAAAAGAGAACGCCCATTGAAATCCCATGCACCACGACTTTAGCAAAAGTAGGCACTTCCTCAATCGGACGCTGCAATACAAAGGATAAAAACCAATTTCCCAGGAGAATTGCGGCTACCAAAAAGCTGGTAAATATAATTATGTTAATAATACCTTTACTGTTCATTATTTAAGTTCCGCTTTTACTTTATGATAATTTGTTACTTGTTGAAACCTATTTGCCGCTCTTAGAATTTTAGTCTCCTCAAACATGTTAGCCATAATTTGAAGTCCTACAGGCATTCCACCGCTTAACCCGCACGGAATTGAGATACCGTTAATTCCGGCAATACTGCTTGGTTCGGCAAGTACGTCCATAAGTTCTCCAAACATTGGGGACTTGTCACTTTCACCAAGATCCATTGCTACACACGGCATAGTAGGTCCTACTATTAAATCTACATCATTAAACGCTTTTTTAAAATCATTTACTATTTCTGTACGTACTTTTTGAGCCTTTGCATAGTATTGATCATAATAACCGGCACTTAAAGCGTAAGCGCCTAGCATCATTCTCTTTTTAGCTTCGAAGCCAAAGTTTGTCCTGTCATTTCCGTATCTGATTCCATCTAGCCTGGCCAAATTAGAAGAAACCTCCGATCGTTGTAAAATTGTGTAAACCGCAATGGAGTATTTCGGACTCAAAAGATCCATATCTACAATTTGCGCGCCCAGTTCTTTAAATGTTTCTATTGCTTCCTCGGTTCGTTCTCTGACTCCGGACTCCAGTTCAATTTCAAAATAAGATCTTGGCTTTCCAATCCGAACTCCTTTTAAGTCTCCCTGTTGCATAAGTTTATAATAGTCATCCGTTGGCAAGGGTGAACTTGTCGCATCAAAAGGATCTTTTCCAGCGATTATGTTTAAAATATAACCCGCGTCTAAAGCATTTTTTACCAGCGGCCCAGGTGAATCTGTAGATGACGCCATGGCTATGAGCCCATAACGGCTTACTCTTCCGTAAGTCGGCTTAATCCCGGTTATTCCGCACCATGCCGCAGGGCCTCTGATACTCCCGGCTGTCTCACTTCCTGTAGCAAAAATGCACATATCTGCTGCTACCGCGGCGGCAGAACCTCCGGACGAACCACCGGGTACTTTTTTATAATTCCAGGGATTTGTTGTTTTAAAAAAATCCGAAGTTTCAGTAGATGAGCCGTGGGCAAATGCGTCCATATTAGTCTTTCCCAACAATATAGCTCCTGCATCTTTAAGACGCTTCGTTACTGTAGACTCGTATGGAGGAATATATCCTTTTAGAACGTTTGAACTCGCTGTGGTTTGAACTCCTTCGGTATTGTAATTATCTTTACAGGCATAAGGAATTCCTAACAGAGGGAATTCGCTAAAAGCATCGGCTCCTTTTTCTGCGAGTATTTGGTCCGCTTTTTTAGCTGATTCCAAAGCACTTTCTTTGGTTAACGTTACAAACGCTTTAATTTTGGAATCATACTTATCTATTTGCGTATAACATGAGTTAACCAGATCAACACTGGAAAACTTTTTTGTTTTAAGGCCCTCTATTGCTTCTAAAATAGTTAAAGTGTTTATCATAGAGTAAATCTAACGGTCAAACACCGCGTCTGTAACAAAAAGGTCATTTAACTTTACTTTTGCGTTCGATAAAGCTTTTTCTTGAGATAAGGTTCCCGAAGGTTCGCTTTCCTTTTGGAAAACATTCGTTAGGCCGGTAACTTGATATGTGGGAGGTAGCGAAGCTAAATCCAACTCATTTAAAACTTCTATGCTTTTAAGGGTGTCGTTAAACATTTCAGCCAATTTTTCTTCAACTCCGCTAACATCGAGTTTGCACAATTTGGCTATTTTTTTAACTGTTTCTTGTGTGATAAGTTGTTCGGTCATCGTGGTAATAATAGCAGAGGCTTTACATGTTTTCTAGCCGTCTTATACGATCTTCAATTGGGGGATGCGTATTAAACATATTCGCAAAAAATCCTGCGGCTTCGCCTCTGATCGGACTTTTTATATATAAATGGGCTGTAGCGCCGTTCGCCGCCTCTAAAATTTCGTTGTCGCCGGCAAGTTTTCTAAGGGCATTAGCCAAACCCAGGGGGTAGCGGGTTATTAAAGCGGCTGTTGAATCTGCCAAGTATTCACGATTCCGGCCGATGGCCAACTTTATTAGAGTAGCAATTAAAGGACTTAATAATATGAGAACAATACCGATTAAAAAGATGATTCCGGAGCCTTCGTTGTTGCTGTTGCTTCTTTTGCGACCGCCGCCGTATAAAGCGCCACGGGTGAACCAATCGCTTAATAATGTCACCGTTCCAACAAGAACAGACACAATGGACATAAGTAAAATGTCCTGATTCCCAATATGAGACATTTCGTGTGCCACTACGCCTTCTAATTCACGTTTTTCCAAAGAAGATACGATACCGGTGGTAAACACAATAACACTGTGATCTTGGTCTCTTCCAGTAGCAAAAGCGTTCATTGCAGTATCATCTATTAAATAGACTCGCGGCATTTTTATACCGGAAGCTATGCTCATGTTCTGAACTAAGTTCAGCAAATCTCTATGGATTACTGGGTTAGCCTTAACAGCTCCTGATATAGACAAAACTATGCTATCGGAAAAATAATACGAAACAAAAGACGAAATGCCCGAAAAGATTAGGGCTATTCCCGTCATAAAATATCCGGATCCTTGAAAGTAATACTCGCCAATAAACCAACTAACTAAACATACTACAGCTGTAAAACCCAGCATAACTAAAAATGTTTCCTGTCTGTTTTTATCTATGTTTTGGTATATGGTCATGCTTTTTCTGTTTCATTTGGCAGCCAGCCATACTCCGAATAATATATACCTGATCTAGCGTCCTCCCAACATTTTTTTACTGTTGGAATCAGGTTATCGGGTAAATTCTCCCATGAGAACCATTCCAGCTTATCGGACTTTTCCGGTTCGCATATTTTAGGTTCTCCAGTAAATGCTTTAACATAAAACACGTTATAGAAAAACTCATTTCCGGCAACCTTGGGTGAAATATGGAGTAAATGAATAAAATCCAAATCCTCTGTTTTTACCTGAATACCTATTTCTTCTTTTAACTCTCTGACCAAAGCTTCCCTAAGAGTTTCATTTCCATCGGAGTTCCCGCCAACAAGAGAAAAATATCCATCCCTCCACCCTGTTTTAAATCTTCTTTGGAGCAGATATTTCCCATCTTTCTCAATAACCGCCAGCACCGCTATTCTAACGGAAAGTATATGGTTAGACATATAGTGTTTAAACTTAGAACTGAACTTTTACTGGAGCTCTCTCAGCCTCTTCGGCTTCGAAGAATTCCTCGGCCTTAAAACCAAAAACCCCTGCAATAAGATTGCCGGGAAACATTACCAGCTTTTCGTTGAACTGTCGTACTACACTATTGAAAAACTGTCTGGAGTAGGCGACTTTATCTTCAGTGTCACTCAATTCTTTTTGAAGGTTTATAAATCCTTCCTGAGCCTTAAGTTCGGGGTATGCTTCGGCTATCGCAAATAAGCTTTTTAATGCGCTCGAAAGCATTACATCTGCTTCACCAGCCTCTTTAGGAGTCTGAGCTCCCATTAATGCGGATCGGGCCTTTGTAACATTTTCAAATACTTCTTTTTCATGAGATGCGTAACCTTTTACGGTTTCAACTAAATTAGGAATTAAATCTGTACGTCTTTTTAGCTGTACATCAATTTGACTCCAAGCTTCTTTAATTTTAACTTTTAGAGAAGCTAAACTGTTATAAAAACCTATAACAAACAGGGCGATCAGGCCCAAAATAATGGCAAACCACATAAATCTAAACCTCCAATCACATAAATACTAAATTTATACTATCAATTTATTACTGTTTAGACAAAGTTGCAACGTAATACGGTCACGGACGTAACAAAGTTACAAAGTCCTTATATGAATTAGTGTTAATAACATTTCTTTTCTCACAAAAGCCGCGGCGTGCTGTATCTATACCGTATTTCATAAGATCGAGTTGATCAGTAGAGTGTGCATCGGTATTTACTATCAATTTAATTCCTTTTTTTACAGCTACCCTTACCAAATCTTCAGTCAGATCTAACCGGTCAGGCTGAGCGTTTATTTCTATAGTTTTGTCGTTCGCCAATAAAGCGTCAAAAACAATTTTCCAATCGATATCACACGCCTCACGTTCGTTTATCAACCTTCCGGTAGGATGCCCAATAAACGAAATATATGGATTTTCAATGGCTTTAACTACTCTTTTAGTTATAGTAGCTTTATCCTGAGTAAATGCTGTATGAATCGAACCCAAAGCGTAATCCAATATTTTTAAAAGATCGTCAGGCAGTCCCAAAGTCGCGTCTGCCAATATGTTTACTTCCATCCCGTATAAAACTTTTATTTTGTTTTGGGAAGCGTTGATTTTGTCAATTTTCTCTCTCTGGGCTAACAGCATCCTCTCTACTTCTTTATATCCTCTGTTTATTACACTTGGTCCGTGGTCCGTTACTCCGTAATATTCGTATCTCAAATTAATTGCTTTTTCCACCATCTCCTCCAAAGTATTTGCTCCGTCAGAAAAAATAGTGTGCGATTGTAAGTCTCCTTTTATATCGGTTAAAGTAATTAAGTTTGGAAGTTGATCTTTCCTGGCTAAATCAATTTCATCTGTCCCCTGTCTCAATTCAGGCGGTATATACGGAAGACCCACGGCTCTATAAAAATTCTCTTCGGTCTTGTACTTGCGCAATTCTCCGTCCCTTTTAATACCGTACTCGGATAAGGACATACCTTTTTCCAAAGCGTATGTGCGTAACAATACGTTATGCTGCTTTGATCCCGTGTTATATTGAAGCATAGAACCGTACGCTTCCGGTGAAGATACTCTTAAATCAACCTGAATATCTCCTGTTAACAAAATAACTGCTTTTTTATCACCTTTGGCAACTACATCGTGGCTTTCCGGATAATTTATAAAGTATTCAATAGCTGCAGCAGAATCTGTTGTAGATACGACCATGTCCAAGTCTCCTACAGTAGGATTTCTTCGGCGTATTGAACCTAACGCATCAACTTTTTCCACACCGGGGCAAGTTTTCATATACTCTATTACCCGGCCGATAATTTGTTCAGCTTTAACTAAAAGCATACGTTGTTTGTCGTTTTTGCTTGTTTTTGATTGCTGGATTGAATCCAAAATGTCTGCCTCGGATTTTTCACCAAAGCCTTCGATTGTTTTAATATGTCCGGCTTGGGCGTGTTTTTTTAGTTCTTCTAAAGCTGTTGACCTGTCTTTAAGATCAAAGGTGGCTGCGAGTTTAAAAGCTTTTTTTGCACCAACACCACGCAGTCCTAGTAAGGCGAACATGCCGTCGGGTAGACCTTTTTTTACTGATTCAAATTCCGAAACCAACCCCTTAGTAAATAAATCGTTTAAATGAGACGCTAATGCGCTGCCAATGCCCGGCACATCGTCTAAACGCCCCTCTTCCCAAATATCCTGAATAGAAGTTGTTAAGCCGTCAATTATAGCTACAGCGTTTTGGTAAGCTCTGATTCTAAACCTATCTGCGCCTTTTATTTCCATAGCGGCTAATACTTCTTTTAGAATAGCCACCACCTCGCTATTGCTTATACGGTTATTCATAACATTATTGTATCATCGTAAACGCAGTTTCGTTGACTAGGCGTTTTCTGTCTGTTACCATGATTACGCTTAAAGAGTGGGGCCGTAGCTCAGTTGGTTAGAGCGCTTCCCTGTCACGGAAGAGGCCGCGGGTTCGAGTCCCGTCGGCCCCGCCAATAAGTTTTTTAATTTGCTTTTTCCCTTGTTTTAATATAACTTCTAGACACGCTATCAGGAATTCTACAAATGAAAGGATGAAAGCAATGGATGCAAGAGAATTACCGTTTTATGTGTTGGTGTCGTTAAATAACAAAGGCCCCGCAACCGTCAATGAACTGTTGAACAGGGAAGGGCTTAAAAACAACACACGCGAACAGCTCCTGGCGGCTCTGGAAGAAGACAAACGCGACGGGTACATCGACAGAGATTACTCAGACGTTTGGTTTATCACCCAGTCCGGAAAAAATCGTCTCCTAGTTGAACGAGATTGATTTATCCGAACATCAATGCAAAAAAGACTTACCGGGAAATTCCTTGTAAGTCTTTTTCTTTTTTAAAAAAAATTTACTTAAAAACTATTGGCATACTTACGGCAAATATATATACTCAAGTTAGAGGAGTGCATGCCCGGATATAGAGTCACATTGTTCACAAATACTTATCAATTCTATTAATAGTTGGAGATGAAGACGAATTAACTACTGCCCGGTAGCCTAATTATTTATAAATTCTTACTTAGGAGGTGCATTTTTTTAATGAGTGAAGAAACACAAAAAGAAAAACCACAAGATGGTCTGGCATTAATTATTGGTGGTTTGTTTATATTGGCTTTGATTTTTGCGGCTTATAACTATTTTAAATCCGGCCGTGAAGCAGCGGTTACAGATACAGCAGATTCCACAGCAATAGAACTAAATGAAGAAAAAGGTGATTTAAATGGTGAAGGTGCAAAAGACGAAAAACTAGAAACAGTGGCTAAAAACAACGGGCAAACAGGGGAAAATTCTACAACCTCCGAAACAAACACCATCTGGACTGCAAATGATTACACTCAGGGAGATATTAAAGGCTCAACCTACACAGTAAAAAGTGGCGATACCCTTTGGGAAATTGCTGAAGGTCTTTACGGCAATGGTTCTCAATGGACAAAGATTCTGGAAATAAACAAAGCAAATGTTGGCTTTTTAGCCAATGGTCAGCAAGCGCTTATTGTGCCGGGACAGGTATTAGTTCTGCCTTAGAACGTAAAATTAAATCCGGATATGATTTTAAAAAAACAACCTGGTTTGGAACGGCCGGGTTGTTTTTATTTAAAAGGTAAAATGTAGTTCGTGTTAGAATACTTCTACGCGGGTGTGGCCTAGTGGTATGGCGTTTCCTTCCCAAGGAAAAGGTCGCGAGTTCGAATCTCGTCACCCGCTCCAAATAACTGATTTCCTAATTGTCTAATAAAACTTGTTTCAAATTCTCTGTAGTGTAATATGAATATAGTACATATTTATAAGGATCTATTTATGGCAAAATATATAGATGGGTTTGTGTTAGTTGTTCCAAAAAATAAGACAGAAGAATATAAAAAAATGGCTGAAACCGGTAGAGATATCTGGATGAAACACGGCGCACTCGAATACTATGAGTGCAGAGGCGCTAATCTTGAGCCACAAGAAATGGGCGATGAAAAGTCCCGCTCGTTCGTCGAGATGGCTGGTGCGACTGACGATGAAACAGTTTGGTTTTCTTTTATCGTGTTTAAATCAAAAGAACATCGGGATGAAGTAAATGCCAAAGTAATGTCTGAGATGAGTGCCTTTAGTGACATGCAGATGCCGTTTGATATGAAACACATGTCTTACGGTGGTTTTCAAGTGGAAGTTGAAGGTTAATACACTTAAAGGATTAGGAATTCCGAGTCGGGCGGGTGCTTTACTAGATCAATCTTTGTTAAAAAAATACCCCGTGCAAAAAATGTTTCACACGAGGTATCAAAGAGGTTACTTCAAACTATGAACTGACAATCCCGCGCCTGACAACATCAACAAATCACTGTCGGTGATTTTGCCTTGCGCCCCAATGGGACCGTGTTTTTTGACATAGGCGGTAAGTTTCTCCATGCCTTCAAGATGGTTCAGAAGTCCCGGGTAAATTTCTTCCGCCGTTCCGAGAATATCGAGTCCTCCGGTTCCGGAATTTCTGTTGAGCGCGTGCCAAGATATACCGCCATCGGGTGAAAACAGCAAGTAATTTCCAACATCGTAACACCAGCCACTCTTGTACAAGTAAGTATGCTGGTACTTGGCAAGCTGTTCCCGAAGTCTTTTTCCCTCTGCCAGTTGTTTTGCAATTACAACTATCACTACGGTAGCGAAAATTGCAAAAACGCCGAGATAAACACATACAGCCGTGAGCATATATCTCTCCTTGGTTCTTTAATTGTGGGGTATTTGCTGCTATTGTAGTATATCACCCGCACGGAGTCAAACTATAGGTCTATAACAAAGTGGTTTGGAACCGGTAATTCAATAAACTAGCAAAGTTATTCCAATGCTATAATATTCTGATGCATAAAATAAAAGCCTGTGTAATAACGTGTATAGACTTTAGATTTCAAAAAAACATTAAAGATTATTTAGTACAAAATAACCATTTAGGGGATGCGGATATTATAAGCGTTGCCGGCGCCTCTCATGATATTGCGACACCACAAACGGCTGAACATCAATATTATTTAATGAACCAAATTGGAATTTCAGTTTCTTTGCATAATCCGGATAAAATAATAATTGTGGACCACCAGGATTGTGGTATGTACGCTGCTACTGGAAAAATTGAAAAAGGCTTGGATCTGGCCGAAGATACACAAAGACACGCAGACTACTTGTTAAAGGCTAAAGAGCTAATTCAACAAAAATACAATAATATAGAAGTTGTTTTGTTAATGGCAGGACTGGATGGAAGTTTTACTGAAATAAGTTAATGTGTCTTTTTCCCTTTGTATTTAGATATAAGTTTAAGTCTCGCAATATCGTTAGCTAATTTGGCTTGTATATCTGCCATATCAACATTTTCAACTTTTTCCTGCGCCTGAAGCTGTGCGCGCCGTATAGCCTCTTCTGTAGCAGCTTCATCTATCTCGTGAGCTTTCTCTGCGACATTGGCCAAAATGTTTATAAAGTTATCTACTACCTGAATTACACCCCCCGATACAAACACCGCCTCAGTTTGCTTATCTGCAAGTTGCACTTGCATTTCACCTCTACTTAAACTGGACATTAACGGGACATGCTGTGGCAATACCGTTATTTCGCCTTGCATTGTAGGGACAACGAGTTTTAGGATTTCGGTATTTTCGTAAAGCTTTCGTTCGGGCGTAGCTAAAGTTAATTGCATTTTAGTTATTTAAAACTTGTTCTATTGAACCTCGCATATAAAACTTATCTTCAGGTATATTATCCAGTTCTCCATCAAGTATTTTTCTAAAACCTTCTACAGTCTGATTTACTTTTACATATTGCCCCGGAGTTCCCGTAAAAGTTTCAGCTACAAACATTGGCTGAGTCAAAAATCTCTGAATTTTTCTCGCGCGGTATACCAACAATTTATCGTCCTCGCTCAGCTCGTCCATGCCGAGAATTGCGATAATGTCTTGTAATTCGTTATAACGCTGAAGTATTTTTTGGACATCCAAAGCGGTTTTATAGTGCTCATCACCAACAATAGACGCGTCTAGGGCCCTGGAGGCGGAAGCTAGCGGATCAACAGCAGGATATAACCCTTGCTGAGCCAAACTTCTGGATAATGCTACGGTAGAATCCAAATGGGCAAAAGTGGCAACGGGCGCAGGATCTGTATAGTCGTCAGCAGGTACATAAATTGCCTGGAGAGAAGTGATTGATCCTTTATCCGTTGAACAAATTCTTTCCTGTAAATCACCCATTTCTTTAGCTAATGTCGGCTGATAACCAACTGCAGAAGGTATACGACCTAAAAGCGTACTGACTTCGGCCCCCGCTTGTGTGAAACGGAAAATGTTATCGATGAACAACAAAACGTCTAAACCTTAATCTCTAAATTCTTCCGCGAGAGTTAAACCGGTTAAAGCAACACGCAAACGTACTCCCGGGGGTTCATCCATTTGACCAAAAACCATAGCTGTTGACGACATAACACCGGATTCGGTCATTTCCAAAACCATCTGGTTTCCTTCTCTAATACGTTCACCAACACCCGCAAAAACAGAATAACCTTTGTGAACTGACGCGATATTTCGGATCAGCTCCTGTATAACTACTGTCTTCCCTACTCCGGCGCCACCAAAAACCCCGATTTTTCCGCCTTTAATAAAAGGTGACAAAAGATCAATAACTTTAATACCTGTCTCAAACATTTCAGGTTTGGATTTTAATTCCAAAAGTTTAGGAGCAGTTTTATGAATTGGACTGGATTTTTTAGCTTTGACCGGCTCTTTATAATCAACAGGTTGTCCGACAACATTTAAAACCCGCCCTAAAACCTCTTTTCCGACAGGTACGGTAATAGGACCTCCTGTATTAACAACTGTCATTCCTCTCTTTAACCGTTCTGTAGGTCCCAATGCGACACAACGAACTGTACTATTTCCCAACTGTTGTTCAACTTCTAAAACGATGTCGTTTTCTTCTATTGTTAATGCTGTATAAATGTTCGGGACAACGTCCTCAAACTGTACATCTAAAACGTTTCCCATTATCTGAACAATTTTACCTGTTTTTTTTAACATATTATCTTCAATCCTCATAAAGTTCCTGCCGATATTTCACCCAGCTCTCGGGTAATTATATCCTGGCGCAATTTATTTAATTCAATCTTTAAGTCATTTCCAAGGCTTTCAGCTTTGTCGGTGGCATCTTTCATTGCCGTCATACGGGCTGCGAACTCACTAGCCACTGTCTCGGCTTTAAATTGATATAACGAATTATCTATATATAAACTTACAAGAGAATCGATAATTGAATTACGCTCGGGTTCAAATACAAAATCTCTTTCCTTTTCCGATATACTGAATTTCCGGGTTGAATCTAAAATGGCGGGCAATAATTTTACAAAACGCGTTTGTTGTTTTAATGAGTTTATATAATCAGTATATAAAACAAATATTTCGTTGTAAGAACCTTTTCTATATTCATCTAAGAGAACCTGGGATATTCCTCTTATTTCTTGAATAGTAGGATATTCTCCTATGTCGCTAAAGTCTGCAACTATTTTATTAACCCTGTTGTATACGTATCTTTTTAGTTTTTTTCCGATAATTATTGCGTCTAACCCTTCCTTCGGAAAGTCTTTAATTCCCTGATAAAAAGCGTTTAATTCAGACATCAGCATATTCCCGGCGAAGCCCCGGCTCGGGGAAAAAACAATTATCAGCTTTTTTCCTTCACTACGCGTAAAAAACAGAGGATTTTTCATTAATTCAATATCTTTGGAAATAATTCTGAACATTTGCTCAATATTTTCGTGATAAGCTTTACCTGTTTTTGCAGTTTTTTCTGCTTTACGCATTTTTGAAACGGCTATCATTTGCATAGATTTGGTAATCTTTTTTATATTTCCTACCGATTTTATTCTGTTTCTATACTCTTTAATCTTACTCATACATCTTTTCGATTACTTCTAATTGTTCTTTTTCTGTCATTACCGAATACTGAGGCTGTTTCAGCAATTCCATAATAACTTTACCCCTATTTATTTTTTCTTTTGTGGCTTCGTCTAAATCTTCGCCGCCGAACTGTGTGAATGCTTCCAACTCCTTAAATTGAGTAAGGGTTAAACGTAACTTACCGGACGCTTTTTTTAGTTCTTTAGTTTGCGCGGCTCCTCCAACACGTGATACTGAGTTTGCGGGATCTACCGAAGGTCTAAATCCTAAATTGAACATATCTTTATCTAAATATAACTGTCCGTCAGTAATAGAAATTACGTTAGTAGGAATATATGCCGAGACGTCACCAAACTGTGTTTCGATAATAGGAAATGCCGTAATTGAACCTCCACCGTTTTTTTCGTTCAGCTTACAAGATCGTTCTAGTAAACGACTGTGTAAGTAAAAAATATCACCCGGATAAGCTTCACGTCCGGGAGGTCTTCGTAGTATCAATGATATATGTCTGTAAGCATAAGCATGTTTTGTTAAATCGTCATAGACAACTAAAACATCTTTACCCTGTTGTAAAAAATATTCAGCTATTGCCGCCGCGCTGTAAGGTGCTATATATTGAAGGGATGCCGGAGCGGAAGCGGAGGCATCCACAATAATTGTATAACTCATACAGCCGTTTTCTTTTAAAACTTCAATGATATTTTTAACCGTGGAATCTTTTTGACCAATTGCGCAATATATACAAATCACTGGTTTTTCCTCATTTTTTTGGTTGATAATTGCGCTAACTGCTACCGATGTTTTCCCGGTGCCTCTGTCCCCGATTATTAATTGACGTTGACCACGACCGATAGGCACCATGGCATCAACAGCCAATAATCCAGTTTTCAGAGGGGTATCAACAGGCTTTCTATCAAAAACACCGTAAGCTTTTCTCTCAACCGGCATGGTTTTAACATTATCTGTTGATAGAGCGCGCCCGTCTAATGGTTCACCTAAAGGGTTTACAACCCGGCCTATTATTTCATCGTTTACAGGCATGGAAAGAATTTCGCCGGTAGAAACAAATTCATCGTTTTCTAATATTTTACTTTCTTCTCCTAAAGCAACAGCTCCTACCGAATCCTCTAGCAAATTCAGTACAAGTGCGTAAGATTCTCTTTCTTTGCAGTAAATCTTTTCCATAACCTGAACGTCAGATAAGCCTGTTAGTTCCAAAACACCATCTTTAACACTTGTTACTCTTCCAAAATTATTTAGCTTTGTGTGATTTTTTATTTCCATATTTCGTTCTTAAATGAATTCAAAACTGACGAATCATATATATAATCTCTATATACAATTTTAAATCCCGCAATTAAGGTTTTGTCTTGAACATACTCAACAGTGTAATCCCCGTGGACTTTATCGGATATCCAACCGTTTATAATTTCCTTTGATTTGTCATCCAAAACGCCACTATAATATACTTTCACAGTAGTCAGATTTATTAGCGTCTGTAACTCTCTTACGATATCTTTAATCTGCTTTAGAGAGTGGGTGCTAAATAATTGTGAGGCGATTTCCTTTGCGGGCTCATCTTTGGGCATCGTTTAACCTCTCTACCGCGAGCTTCATTAATTTATTTTTCTGCTCTTCTGTTAACGACGATGCAATAACGGTTTCAGAAATTTTAACCGCATAATCGTATATGTCTTTTTTAGCTTCTGACATAAAGGCATCTCTACTTTGCCTGGCTTCCGTTGTGTATTCGTTCAATATTCTTTTACCTTCCTCTCGGGCGTTTTCTTTTGCTTGTTCAACCATTTGCGATGCTTCTTTTTTAGCTTTCTCCAAAGTTTCGTTATACAATTTTTTCAGCTCCGCTTTTTGTTCGGCGTCCGCAGATTCAAAAAAAGATTTCTGATTTTGTATGTCCTGCGAAAGTTTTTGGTAATCTGCATCTTGTTTTTTTTGTTTTGCAACAAATTCTACAACTGGCTTATACAAAAACTTCTTGAGTATAACCAACAAAATAGTGAAGTTAATCAACTGAAAAATGATTTGTTGTAAATTAATTCCTAAACTTTCCATATAATGATTGTTTCTTACTACTTAACAAATAAAATTACTAAGGCTACAACTAAAGAGTAAATTGCCAAAGCTTCCGCAAATGCGATTGCGAAAACCATGTTGGTTCTAATTTTTTCAGCGGCATCCGGATTTCTTCCGATAGCCTCCATGGCAGATTTCGCCAACGCCCCTATTGCTGTACCGGCGCCTATTGCTCCTAACCCAATTGCTATTGCAGCTGCGAGTGGTTCCATAAATTTCCTTTCTGGCTATTATAATAGCCTAAACTAATGATGATCTACCGCAAGTGATATAAACACCAGAGATAGCATAGCAAAAACTAAGGCTTGGATAAACCCTACAAATAATTCCAAAATTAAAAAAGGCGTGGTTGCCGCCAATGGAATTAAAAAACCAATTACCAAAAGCAAAACCTCTCCTGCAAACACATTGCCGAACAATCTGAAAGAAAATGATAGTATTTTTGATACTTCGGAGATTAACTCCAAAATACCAACAAAAAAATTTACTGGGTTGCTAAAGTCAAAGAATTTGGAAAGCTGCACCTTAGGCCCAAGATACTTAAAACCGTAGTATTGAGCGGCAAATACGGAAAATAAGGCTAAAGCCAAAGTTGTATTCAAATCTGCGGTAGGAGCTCTTAATAAATGTACAGATTCGCTATGTCCCCCTTCACCTGCAGTATTCCAAAAAACACCTCCGAGACCAGGGATTAAACCAAACCAATTAGAAAAAATAATATACAAAAAGAAAGTAGCAAAAAGCGGAAAAAATATTTGCGCTTTTTTTTCACCCACTATAGATTCGCTAAAATTATATAATGCGGCGACTGTACCTCTAATGAACGCGTACGCGGTGCTACCCCTAAATTGGAACAAAACAACAACAATTATAAAGAACATGGTTACCGCCACTGTTGCCAGCATCGAATTAGTAACGCTATATCCAAAGAGATGAAAAACCTCTTCTGCCTTAAGTGAAATATGAAGTCCTTCCATTTTCATTTATATTGTACAAGGCATATCAACTTACGCAAAGCCCTATCCAGCTTCTTGTGCGAATTATTCATTGCTAATATAATCACAAAGAACAGATTTGCCAGAGTGGCTCAATGGTAGAGCAGGCGCATCGTAAGCGTCAGGTTGAGAGTTCGATTCTCTCCTCTGGCTCCATAATTTCTTGTCAAAAGTGGTAAAATTAACCCAATATAGTTCCCAGAAAGGGTATCTAAAATGAAAAATCATAAGCAAGTTACTAAGGCAGTTATTGCGTTAGCAGGTTATGGAACCCGATTTTTGCCCGCAACTAAGAATCAACCAAAGCAAATGCTTCCCATTATAGATAAACCAATTGTCCACTATGTTGTAGAAGAAGCCGTAAAAGCAGGAATTCAAGATGTTATATTAGTAACTCAAGCAGGTCAGCACTCCATGGAAGATTACTTTGACAGCCATTTTGAAATGGAAAAAGTTTTAGAGGATAACGGTAAGACGGAATACTTAATAATGATTAAAGGTATCCCGGAAATGGCCAATTTTATATTCGTGCGCCAACACAAAAACCTTCCATACGGTAACGGTACTCCCCTTTTAACTGTACAGAATCTTATTGATGACGACGAGGCCTTTGTATATATGTTTGGAGATGATTTAACCAGATCAGAAGTTCCTGTTACAAAACAACTAATAGATATTTACGAAAAATATGACCCTAAAGCAGTATTAGCCGTTCAAGAAGTTCCGGACAATGAAGTAGAAAAATACGGCACAGTTAAATATAAAGAAAATCCGTCTATTCCAAATGAAATGGAATATATATTAGAGAAAATGCCTTTAGGACAAAATCCATCTAATATGGCGCAATTTGGTAGATTTGTGTTTACATACGACGTAATTGAAGAAGCAAATAAAACCCCGACAGGTAAAGGTAACGAATTGTGGGTTGCCGATATTTTGTGCAATATGGCCAAGGAAGGAAAAAAAGTAATTGCGCAACCAATTGACGGCGAATGGCTTACTACCGGAGATCCGCTGCACTTTTTGCAAACAACATTAAAATTTGCTCTTGACCGTGATGATTTGCGGGACGATATTAAGGCGTACATGAAAGAATTACTTAAATAATGTAGAATTGAAGCGTGCCAAGGTATCCTACGAATAAAACAAAAATTACTAACGAAGAACTTAACAAAAAGTTGTTCAAAACTCTTTTGGCCATTGTAGGTATTGTTTTGCTTCTGGTTTTGAGCGCGGTTTTTTTTGCGCCTCAAGTAGGTTCTTTTTTCGGACTTTTTTCCGTTAATAGAAATCAGCCTGACGATATTGCCGTGATTAAACCAGACCAACCTGTTTTTTCGAATATCCCAAAAGCGTCTAAATCCAATTCAATAACAATAAATGGTTATACTCAACCCGGATATTCAGTAAAACTTTTTGTTAATGGCCCTGAAGTAGCGAGAGTAATTGCCGGATCCGACGGTATATTTACATTTAACGATATTAAACTCATAGATGGCCAAAATACAATTTTTGCAAAAGCAATAGATGATAGTAATGTAGAAAGTGATTCAACAAATATATTTAATATTTATGTTGATAAAGACAAACCCAAAATCGAACTGACATCACCAAAGGACGGCGATAAAATAAAAAACCTTGATAAACGTATTACAATAATCGGCAGTGTCAATGAAAAATCACAGGTTAAAATTAACGATAAAATAGCAATAGTAAAGCCGGATCTGTCTTTTGAATTTCTTTTAGGCGTTCAAAATGAAGGTAATGTAAAGATTACTGTTTTGGCAATCGATGAGGCAGGAAACGAAAACAAGAAAGAAATAACGGTCAACTACGAAAAAGAGAGCTTTTAGCAAACAAAATCATAAGTAAAAAAAGTATTTGCGGATAAAAAATTGAATTTATAAACTGCGATTCCAGCAACATGCCCATTAGCACACTGATAAGTGCCAAATCGCCAGAAGATCCCAGTTTAAGTTGATCCAACAGAGGCAAAAACCACCACAGAAGAAAGAATGTGATTCCAAAAATTCCGGTGGTTACAAACACGAATAAAAAGCTGGAGTCTGATCCCGCTGAGGAATGGTCAAAGAAAGTATCGCCATTTAACATGCCTGCGTCGCGTTGGGCATATTTGTAAGCATTATAACCAACACCTAAAAACCAGTTTTTTCTTACTAGTGTCAAAGCGTTTCCCCATGATTCCAACCTAAAACGTGCTGAGTCCGCCGGATCTGTAACACCGGATAAACGCGTTTGAACCCGAGGAATAGCAAAATAAGCCAAAAACACTATTAATAGCGCCATAAGTAACATTAGACGATTTTTGTAAAAGCCGTACAAAAAAATAATGATCGCCAGCATCCCCCACGCGCTTCTTGAAAAAGTAAAAAATACACATATGACAAGGAAGAAAAACAAAGAGTAATAAATTAACGGCCTTTTGGTATCTCTTAAATCGTATATTAGTATTGCAATAATTATGTTAAAAAATGCACCCGCAAAATTCGGATCAAAAAATGTGGAGGCGAGCCTGTTTTTATGAGGATCCCATCCAAGTTCTGGGTTTAGTACGGTAAAATCCGGAAGTAAAATTAACTGTACAATACCTCCTATTCCTACAATAATTGCGGCTATATACAAACTGTTTTTTAAGCCGGATGTAGTAATAGTTTTATCCTGCAACATATTATAAATAACAAGGCCGGATCCTGCGTAACATATAAACCTTAATAAATAGGAAAGTGCAACCAAAAATTCCTCAGGTGTTAAATTTATTCTGTTAAAAGTTAAAGAAGTGAAAGCTACGATTACAAATGGAAATAAGGCATAAAAATACTTAGTAATAAATAATTTTTTACGCAATAAATACAAAGTTAAACCAACAACTGAAAATAAAGCTACCGCAATATCAAAAAAATATAAATTAACACCGTCACTTTTACCTATACTTAACAATTGGCCCAAGCACAATGAAAAAAGCGCTAAGTAGTATAAAAATTTAAGCATATTTTTCACGCCATGTTTTACGGGCATTATAAAAAAGCAGTATTAAAATTATAAACTCCGAAAGATGTGTGATTACAGAAGAAGCATAAAACCCGTATTTAGGTATAAAAAGAAAATTCAAAAAAACATTAAACAATGCGCTAACTAGGTATATTTTAGGTAAAACCTTTTGATTTCCCAAAGTAACCAATAACCAAGACAAAGGTTGAGTTAAAAAATATATTAAAAGACCAGCCATAAGTATTCTCAGGACATTAGCCGATAAATTAAAAGCCGAACCCCCTAATATATTTATAATGTACGGAGCCAAAGTAATGCCTGCCAAACTACCAAATATTGAAACTAATATTAAAAAAAATAAAGCTCTTTTAAATACGTAAGCTAAATCTTTTGGACCTTGCTTATATTTAGAAATAAAAACCGGATACATGGAATTCATAAAAAAAGTTGGTACTACCAAAGCCACTTCGAAAATTTTGTACGGTAACGAATAAATTGCAACCGCGTCGTTATTATTTAAATGTAAAAAAGAAGGAATTGGTAAAACCGATAACAGTATAGAATCTGATTTAAAACTGATTTGACTGAATAAAAACATAAGTCCCAAAGGTAAGGCTTTTATAATCAAGTCTTTCGCAATTTTAATATCAAAAATATATTTTATGTCGGGATAAGTATGCCTAATAAAAAAAGCCATAAATACAAACGTTAATAACCCGCCTATAACATAGCTTAAACTCACCGCAATAACGCCAAGGTTGAACCTGACACACATGTATGTCAAAAATAAAATGGCAATGTATCCGGTCAAATACGCGTAAGTGGACAGATCATATCTTAGTTTGGATTGAAAAATAATGTTACCCGTAGCGTATAAACCCTGCGTCAGAATTAAAAATAAACTTAACGCGATACCTGTTTTTAAGTAGCCGGAATAAGGAAAAAGTACCAACAATAAAGTCAAAAGTACAATTAAAACTACTGAAAATGCTAAACGCATCCGCAGTATAGTCATAAAATATTTTCCGGCATCGCTCCAGTTTTGGCTAATTTCTTTTACAGCGACAGCATTAAAACCGAAATCAACTATTATAAAAAACAACGCGGGCCAGTTTTGCATAAGGCTAAATTCACCATATGCCGATCTTCCAAAATAACGGGCAACAACAACGGTAACTAACACTGTAATACCCATGCTTACAACTTTTCCTACAAGTTGAAATATAGTGTTGTATGCAATTTTCTTCGTCGTAAACACAGAATCCATAATTAACAACCAGAAACTACATATTCATCTGATTTTATAACGGGCGGGTTACCTTTAATCTTATTTAATTTTTTAATAACCTCATAATGCAAGTATGGAACGCGATCCCTGTTAATCCAGGAAAAATGATCAAACGGAGGCTGATACCAAATTGTAAAAGGAATAACTGCACGCACACGATCATCGGACAGCCAGACGTCTTTGTATGCGGTTTTAAAATATTCGGAAACAGTTTCAACAGATGGGTATGAACCATTATAATTTTCTCCTTCCGCGTGAGCCCAACCTGTCTCCGTTATAAATACTGGTAGTGTTTTTTTAACTCCCAAACTAGATGTTAGATACTCCAGCTCATCTTCGTAAGCTCTGATGCTCCAACGACCACGCGCTGTAGGGCTACCTGAAAAGTTGGGCTGGGGATAAGGGTGTGAAGCCCAGCCGTCTAATTTATCAAAAATTCCTGGAACTTCCTGGTTCATTTGATACATAAATTCCAATGCGTCTATATGTTTACCATCGCTGGGGGCACTTGTATTTAACGCACCGTTTAACATAAAATAATCCGGATTTTCACCTTTAAAAATTTCTATAGAATAATTTAAAACTTTCGCGTATTCAGCGGGATCTGTTTTTCCATACCAAAAGGAACTATCGTTAGGTTCGTTATAAACACTTATATACCGATATTTTATTGGCCACAAAAAGCTATTTAGAAAATTGGCCGCTTCCTGAGTTTGTTTTTTGTATTTGTCCAAATTCACATCCCAAAGCTGTATTATGGGAATTAAGTGTTTATTTCTAAGTTGTTCAAATACGCGATTCCATTTATCGTAATCGCGATCCGCCATGTTGTAAGGAATTAAAACATAACCCCAATCACCGCCCGAAGAATTTACCAGATTTTGAGCGATTTCAAAAAAGCTTTCGTTTTCGGGATAAATATACATACCGTATTTGTTATTTGGCTCCCATAACGGGTAATCATGGGCATAATAATAGAACTCCAATACATTCTTTTGCGTGCATACTTCGGCTTTAGCCGATGTAGTTGTCTGAGGAACCTCCTGCACGGCTCCGATTTTATCGTGTTTTTCAGCGTTGTCACGTACAAATGTAAAATAAAACAATACCCCCAACAGCAGTATGTAAAACACCAGAGAACTGTAGAAAAAAAACTTCTTTTTCACTAGCTTATTCTAACATTTACTATTATTATTGGGAGAGTTATGAAACGTAAACTCGCAGGTGCTATTAAAATAATCATACTGATATTAATCTTTTTAAGCGCTCTATTTCTTTTTGTATATAACAGTAAAATAACGAATACTGGATTCCCGCGTAAAATATTAAGTCCAATGGGTAACTCTTTTAGCATTATGTCACTACTAAAATCCCGACATGTCCCGAAAAAAATTATATACGGATATTTGCCATATTGGTCTATTCCTGACACCAAATACATTCAGTTGGACAAACTCACGGACATAGCGTATTTCGGGGTTTATTTAAACGAAGACGGTACTTTTATGGATAAGCTTGAGGATAATACAGCCGAACCGGGTCTGCTTGCGTGGCACGAAAACGAAGCTCTTGACGAATTAGTAGCCAGAGCAAAAAGCGCCGGCGTAAGGGTATCGCTTACCGTCATATCTCATAACGACGAGGTATCGGACAAATTTTTGGACTGTAAAGAGTGCTGGGCAAACTTTATAACAAACGTTGAAAAAGAGATGGATTCAAAAAAGATTAGAGATTTAAATTTAAACTTTGAATATGTTGACTTTACTAAAAAAGAAACTGCCGCGAAATATTCAGAATTTGTATCGTTCACAAATACCGAATTAGATAAAAAATACGGTGGATCTTTAGTTGTAGTATCTACTTTTGCAGATTCCCTGGTAAAAGATAGGGTTACAGATATTAATTCTCTTGGTAAGGTCGCCGACATGATTTTTATTATGGGATATGACTTTCACCGACCGGATTCTGACAAAGCTGGTCCGGTGGCGCCGATAGATGGAAAAGGGGTATATTCGGAATACGATGTCAGAACAATGTTAAATGATTATGTTGCGGTAATGCCGCCTAGCAAAATAATCCTGGGTGTACCTTATTACGGATATAACTGGGTAGTAAAGCAGGGCGAACCTAACGCCGAACGGATACCCGGAGATGATGATATTGGTTATTCGCAATCACAAACATATGCCAAAATAATGGATACTATTCTTGAAATTAAACCCGAGCTTAAGTGGGATGATTTGGGTAAATCCTCATATTTTACATATTTAAGCCCCGAAACAGGGTCTATTCGAGAAGTATACTTTGAAAACGATAAATCATTAGAAGTAAAGTACCAGTTAATAAACGAATACAACCTGGGGGGAGTGGGCATGTGGGCTATAGGTTACGATGGCGGATACCAAGAGTTGTGGGAATTATTGGCTAAGTACTTTATAAAGTAATTTGGTGGGTCCATCAGGATTCGAACCTGAGACCTCTGCGATGTGAACACAGCGCTCTAACCAACTGAGCTATGAACCCCTGCCAAATTTGTTAAGGAGATAATACTATTAAACGATCTTTCTATAAAGGCTAAAATGCTCTACCAGCTCTGATCCCCTAAGACTAGTATACGCATAATACAATATCGGCGATCCAATTATATAATCAACAACCCACTGAAAATTGTTTTTTAAATAAAGGCTGGCTTCCTGGTTAAGTGAATTTACTGCCTGCCAAACTACCGGTACATTTAACAAACCAAGGCTCATTGCGAGCATGACAGCAAATACTGCCGATTGAATAAAGCGCAGTTTTCCGTGATCTCTAGGATCAGAATTTTCCCGCTGTAAGGCGAACTTATATATAAGATTGGAAGAAGTCATTAGAAACCAGATAAAAAAGAACATACTTACAAAATGTACGAGTATAAGAAAGATTGCTCCGTTAGAAAAATAGTTCAACAAACTAGAGTATGTCTGGACCGGGTGTTGTAAGTATCTGTACCCAAAAGGAGTGTATTTTAGTATGGTAGTAACAAAGATCATTACGAAGGTATGGCAGAAAACATAATATAACAATTCCAGGCGAACTTTTTGACTCAAACGCAACTTATGTAAATGGTTGTCGAATACAAACTTTCGGGACAAAAAGCTCATAAGCCAAAAAAAAGTAGAATATAGAAAAATCCTAATTCCTGTCTCTGAACCAGTTTTTATGATTTTTGCCATATTCTCTAAAAGGAGGACCATACCGGCGGCATACCCAATATATATAAGGATATTTTCAATCTTAATTAATAGCGGTTTCACTAAGTTAAGTGTAATACACTTGTTAACCTAACATCAATAGGGATCGGGCAAGTCTTGTTATAAAGCAAATCACAGCATAAAATACTTGTATGAAATTTAAGGCATCATTGGCGATTTTGGGCGAATTCTTTGAAATAACGTGCATAATGGCCGCAGTTATAGTACTTTGTTATATTTTTGTAGGACAACTTTTGGAAGTATCCGGAGAATCCATGTTTCCTACTTTTAAGGATAAAGAGCAGTTGGTAGCTGAAAAACTGTCGTTAAGTTATAAACCACCTGTGAGAGGGGAGGTAGTTATCTTTGAGCACCCAACACAAAAAGGCGAGTTAATAATAAAAAGGATTATCGGTATGCCGGGAGAAAGAATTACTATCAAAAACGGAGACGTGTACATCAATGACAACATACTTGATGAGCCTTATCTTGCAGACGGAACTAAAACCGAGGGAAATATTACCATAAAAGATGATGCGGAATTTATAATTCCGGAGGATAATTATGTTCTCATGGGCGACAACAGAGGAAAAAGCACCGATTCACGATATTGGGGAACTATAAATATCGATAATATGGTCGGAAGAGGATTATTTGTGTATTTTCCGCTTAAAAACTTTAGAATACTAATCGATAATTAGGCCTGAGGAACTACGTTTACTTTTTTCTTTTTTTTGGTTTCCCAAACGAACTCTACTACACCGTCAGCTAAAGCAAAAAGTGTAAAATCCTTGCCCATATCTACGTTTTTGCCCGGTATATATACGCGACCTCTTTGTCTAACTATTATTTGACCTGTTTTGATGAGAGATCCACCGCCGATTTTTACGCCAAGACGCTTACCTGCGACATTACCGCCTTGTCCTGCTTTTGAACCTCCTGATTTTGTATGAGCCATAGTTTATAAATAATATTACTAAATAACTACTTTTTTTCTTTTACTGTTTTAGTTTTAGATGCAACTTTTTTTACGGAAACCGCCGCGGATTTACTCGCGGGTTTTTCGTTTTTCTCTGCTTTTTCAACTTTTTCCTCTTTTTTAGCTTCACCAAGCTCCACAACCTTTAAAATCACAACTCCTTGTCTGTGTCCGTGATTCTTTTTGTAGCGGGATTTTGCCTTAAATCTCTTAACTGAAACTTTTTTTCCCATTTTCTCTTCTACCAAATCGAGTTTGATGTGAAAGTCTTTAATCTCCGGAGTTCCTGTTTGGGTGGTTTTTCCGTCTGTGTACAACAAAACTACTGGATCTAAACCTGTATTCTCAGGAACCTGAATCAGGTCGTTTTCCTTTATATTAAACTGTTTTCCCCCAATAGAGATGATTGCATGTTTCATAAGCCGACTTATTATAAAGGTCGAAACCCCATTTAGCAAGATGCTGTTATTAAAGGCCTAAAGCCGTCTCATCAAGCACGGCGAGCCCTTCTACAAGTTTAAAAGAGTCATCCCCCGCTATACGGTTTTTCTTTGTAATACCGCACTTTTCACACTTGTGTATCAGCATTTCTTCGCCATCGGGCTTTAGTACCTTCCCCAAAACGTACATTTTGCCTCCGCAAGAAGATTTTCTGTCGCCGGGAAAATTATCCACATGCACAGAACTCAAGCAATAAGGGCAATGATTTCTGTGGTGAGTACCCGGCGCCGAAAAAGATACAGGACGCCCGCAATTAGAACAGATAAAACTTTTTTTCATATTTACTGTTTAATACCGGTGCCTAAGATGATCAATAAATCGTATTCTTCAGAATCAGACAAGCTGTCTTCTACTTTTAGAGTCCCATAGGCCTCTGCTAAATCAGTTTTAACCAAATCCTGGTAATTAACTTTTTCTTTCTTAAAGCGGAGAATTGTCGACTCGGTGGTGGAATCCGCGGTGCCAATAGAAGCCACTTTATAGCTTTTAGCTTCTAAATTGGTTTGGGTTTTAGCCGCCATACCGTTAATACCGGAACCATTCTCAATACGCAGGGTAAGATCTGACTGTTTTAGTTCGGGAGTCTTGGGTTGCTCTACAACAGGCTCCGGGGCGGGTATGTCTTGTGTGCTTAACACATCGTTTTGACTGCCTGCGTCTGCCAAATTCCCCTCGTCTGTGCCCTTTTTACCCCCTATTATCCCTGTAACAAACAATACTATTAAAAGAACGGCTATTCCGACTCCTGAGATAGCGCCAACTTTAGCCAAAGAAACGGGTTTCTTTTCGACAGCAGGAAGCGGCAAAACGTTAAGCAAATTAACCCGGCATTCATCCAAGTCATCAGCGGCATCTATAACAAAATGGGCTAATAAGTTTGTCTCAAAGCCTTTGTAGTCTATCCCTTCGTCCATATTAAACTCTACAGCTCTAGTAACGAACCCATTTTCTATTTCCGGTACCTGGTAATTTAAGGAGTATATAAACTTTATTGGTTTATCTTTACGGTAAACGGACAATTCTTTTACGGTTTTTTCCAGATCGAATTTTTTGCCTTGAGTAGAGTATTTATCGGAGAAGAATATCCCGCCTAATTCTGAAAGTGCTACGGTTTCATCTCCCTGTCCACCGGAAATAAAAATAGAAGCTTCTTTGGTGTTTACATATTTGGGCAAAACAGAAACCCAAGGTATAACGGAAACCAAAGGAATTCTCAGCGCATCTGAAACCTGAATAAGTTGTTCTAAATATGTTTTTTTAACTCCAACAAACTGAAAAACAAAAGGGGCAATTTTTTCAAATCCAAAATACGCATCTTCTAAATTATATTCAGGAAATTTGGATTTCACTTCAGAAACTATGAGATCGTCCACTGCTTCCGCGTGTTTTGGGATTGTAACGTAACGTAAAAAAACGTGCTCAGGTTCGGTTACAAACGAAATATCAGTGTTTTTCGAGGATGCGCCAATTTTGGCTATTAAATCTTTTATTACATTTGATATGGCGTTTACATCTTTAATAGTTGAGTTATCTAAAATGTCAGGCGATACTTCTGCAGAAACGGAATTAAACCCCTCTTTCTCGATAGAAGAAAGTTTAATATGGTTGTAGGCCATTGAAACAACTAGATGACGCATACAAGTATATTAACACAAATTAGTGTTCGTCTCCTCCCTTTAACCAAATGTTTTGAAGTACGCCCAGCATAATAAGAGACACAATTAATGAACTGCCCCCGTGAGAAACAAAAGGCAATGTAATTCCTGTTACGGGTAAAAGACCTAAATTCATTCCGACATTAACCGTAAATTGAGTCATAAATACCGAAAAAATTCCGATAGCGAGGAGGCTCCCATAAGCGTCTTTTGTTTTTAAGGCAACATATAATATAGAGATTAAAAATATTGAATATAACAAAATAAGCACTATTACTCCAACAAAACCCCACTCTTCCGAAAATGAAGCAAATATAAAATCCGTCCAATGAACAGGCAAAAAGTTCATTTGTGTTTGTGAACCGTGTGCGAATCCTTTCCCTAAAACGCCGCCCGAACCGATTGAAATAATAGACTGAATTACGTTATAACCATGACCAAGTACATCAAGCTGCGGATTTAAAAAAACCAACACACGAATTTTTTGATATTCTTTTAACGCGTGCCACAACGGAGATGAAAGCAAACCTCCGATAATAATCATAAGTACAAAATACATTTTACTAACACCCGAAAAAAACAACACGCATAAAAGAGTAGAAGTTAAAATTATGGTTGTGCCCAAATCAGGCTGAAGAAAAACTAAAATAATAAGTGGCAAAGTAAACAATAATAATTTCAATAATTTTTTTAGATTATTTTTAAAATCAGAATTTTCGGAAATATAAGCGGCCATTGTAAAAATTAAACAGACTTTAGCCAGCTCCGATGGTTGAAAGGTTACAAAACCAATATCGAGCCAGCGGGCAGAACCAAGCTTGGATATTCCTAAAACCTGAACAAAGATAAGGGATAATATACTGAAAGCCAAAAAATATTTCCAGAAACTTTTAGTTACAGAATAGTCAACAAAAACAGTTACAAAATACAATATCAAACCTATAAACAAGAAAATTAACTGGGATTTCGCTTTGTCAGGCGAGGAAGCCAGCAAAGTTATAGCCCCCAGGCTAAACAACATCAGGGGTACGATAATTAAAGCGTAATTTATTTTATATAAAAGTTGCATTTAACCGATTTTATCTACTTTAAGAATGTCTCCGGCAATCAATTCGGCTGCGGATACTTTTGTTTTTATTTGGTCTCCAAATTTTATCATTAAGATCCCATTCTCTGGAGTATTTGGATAAGTTACACGTATATTGTCGCTTACGGTTAAATTAGCCTCTTTTCGAAGCTCCTGCACTTTTCTTATAAAATCTCGCATGTGTCCTTCAAGTTCAAGTTCTTCAGTTAGCTCAATGTTAAGTGCTACAGTTTTGGCTGTGTTGACCACATAATTTTTTAAATCCAGATCAGTTGATTCAAAGTCTAATTGATCAATTTTTTTAATGTTGGTTTCATCTAGCACAATATCTGGAAAGTGAACTTTAGTTGCACTGGCCATGGAAGCTAAAGGTTGACGAATACCAATTTTGGCTTGTGTGCGAAGCGCCAATAACTCTGAAACCACCTCCCTATCCGAAGACATATTTCTGACTAAATCCTGATTTTTCTGTATACATTCAGCGTAATACTTTGGATATTCCTGTAAATGCACCGATTCATCGGCAGGTCGTAGATTTCGGTATATGGCTTCCGTAATAAACGGAATAATCGGAGATGCGGCCTGAGAGAAATCCAACAAAACCCTGTAAAGCGTATCTAAAGCAGCTTCTTCACCAGATGAAATTCTGGTTCGGGATCGGCGCACATACCAGCGGGAAAGGTCATCGACAAAAGTTTCTACATACTTTACTGCATCTGGAATTAGGTAAGTCTCCAAGTTATCAGCTATTCCCTTTATGGTTTCGTTTAATCTGGTCAAAATCCACACATCCATGGGGTTGGTAGAAGACGAAGTTATATCACCTTTGGGTTCCCAATTAAATTCTGCAGCATAAATTAAGAAAAATTTGGCAGAATTCCACAATGGATTTACCACATTCTTAAGTTTGTTACTAAGTTCCTCGTTATCAAAATTGGCATTTTCACCAACCATTAAGGGGCTTGCCATTAAATAAAGACGCAGGGCATCCCCACCTATTTTTTCCAAGACTTCTTTGGGATCAGTATAGTTGCCATAAGTTTTACTCATCTTTCTACCATCAGTACCGGACATTACACCTGTGGTAACTACATTCTTAAACGGATTCGTGTCGAATAAGGCTGTAGACATTACATGCATAACGTAAAACCAGGCTCTGACTTGAGCGATGTATTCAACCACATAATCTCCGGGAAAATTCTGTTCAAATTTTTGCTGATTTTCAAACGGATAATGTAATTGCGCGTAAGGCATTGAACCCGACTCCATCCAACAATCCAACACTTCTGGAATTCTCTTGTAGATTTTGCCGTTTTTGTTAATTACTATTTCATCGATAAATGGACGGTGAAGATCGGTAACTTTGCTTCCTGACAGCTCTTCCAGTTCTTTAACTGAGCCAACAACAATAACATTGCCATCGTCGGCTTTCCAAATAGGCATTGGTGTGGCCCAAAAGCGACTTCGCGAAATTCCCCAGTCGGGGGCTTGCTGGACGCCAATACTGAAACGGCCCTCTTTTAAATGAGATGGAACCCAGTTAATTGGTTCGTTGTTTTTTAAAAGTTTTTCTTTCAGACTTTGAATGTTTATAAACCAGGAACTTTGGGCTCTTTGAATTAAAAGTGTGTTGCATCGATCGTGATAAGGAACTCTGTGCAAAATTTTGGACTCTTCAAATAAAACACCTTTATTCTGCATGTCCTCGGTTATCAGTGGGTTTGCTTTTGAATAATATATTCCGGCAAACGGATTTTCACCGGCGTCGCCCTGGACGAACTTTCCTTCATCGTCTATGGTCATCATTATGGTTAAACCGTAGTGACGACCCATTTCAGTGTCTATTTCACCAAATCCCGGAGCGGAATGAACAATTCCGGTTCCATCGTCCATGGTAACCATACCCTCATATTCATATACCTTAAATTCACCATCCTTTTTTGTAAAAAAGGTGTACGGAGGTTCATATTCCAAGCCTATTAAATCGGAACCTTTAATTTGCTCTACCGTCTTGTATTCGCGGTCGTGAAAAACAATTTGAACCCGGGGGGTAGCAACAATATATTTTTCTCCGGCATATTCCACAACCGAATAACTTTCATCGGATTTAATTACCAGAGCGCGATTTGAAGGAATTGTCCAAGGAGTAGTTGTCCAGGCAAGAATATTAACATTTTTAAATTTTCCTTCTGTAGAGACCTTAAATTTCACTGTGATCGCCGGATCTTCATACTCTTTGTAAGTATTGTCCATAGCAATTTCAAAGTTGGAAACTGGGGTGCCACAGGTTGGGCAGTATAAAGATGTGCGAATGCCTTCGTAGATTAATCCTTTGTCATACAGCTGTTTAAATGCCCAAATGACACTTTCCATGTAAGTAATATCTGTGGTTTTGTAGGCATGATCCATATCTACCCAGCGACCGATTTTGTCTATATACCACTTCCATTCTTCGGAAATTTCACTGGTATATTTGTAACATTCTTCCGTAAAACGCTTGAGGCCAAAATTCTCAATATCACGGCGATTTTTGATTCCCAGACGCTGCTGTACTTTGTTTTCTACCGGCAAACCGTGAGCATCCCAACCCCACACACGTTCCACTTTTTTTCCTTTCATGGTCCAGTAACGTGGAATAACATCTTTGGCAATTGACCCTAACAAGTGGCCGTAATGAGGCAAACCGGAAATAAAAGGAGGCCCATCGTAAAACACGTACCTATTGTCTGCAGAGCGTGTTTCAACAGATTTTTCGAAAATTTTTTTATCTTTCCAGTATTTTATGACCTCATCTTCCATTTGCTGGATAGACTTGTTTTCGGGTGCATTGAAATAAGACATAACTGAAAGTGATTTTAACAGATGGGACAGGGCATTTAAACTTGGTATTTTAAGCAGTGCGCGCTATTTAGAAAAGTGCAGCCTTTCCGGTCATCTGGTTAATTTCCACACTAGATCGTTTTTTCCTTTTTTATTGTAATAGCGAGCCAAAACGAATAAATAATCCGAAAGCCTGTTCGCGTATTTTAGTAAATATTCCGAACCTTTGTGTTTGTGTTTATCAAAGTAGAGAACTAATTGTCTTTCAAACCTTCTGGAAACAGTCCGGGATATATGCAAAAAGCCCGACTCAAAGCTCCCACCCGGTAAAATAAAATTCACAATCGGCTTATTTTGAGCGTCCATTTCATCAATACTGTTTTCAAAACCGGTTACTCTTTTTGCCAAATATCTTTCGAAGATATCCGCTTTAGGACTTCCGGCCAACCACGAACCCAGCATAAATAAATCGGATTGTATTTCTATAACCTGTTTTTTTAATAACGTTGAACGGGATTGGTGTAACACGCCCAGA
>JAAZNL010000017.1 GCA_012798315.1 candidate division WWE3 bacterium
CGTAATTATTGGTCCGGAGGTAAAAGATGAATTGTTTAGCGATGAAAATCCTTTGGATAAAGAAATAACTGTAGAAAACAAAAAATTTTTAGTCATCGGGGTTTTAGACGCTGAAGGATTTGGCAGTGATGACCGAATTATCATGCCCTACACAACAATTGAAGACGTAATGGGAATCACTCAATTGTCCGGGATTTCGGCAAAAGTTAAGGATAATGTAGATTTAGACCAGGCAGTTAAAGCGGTTTCAATAGCGTTACTTGAGGATCTCAAGCCGGACGATTTTACTATCATTACGCAAAAAGACATTATCGATTCTGTTCAAAGCATATTAAACATCATTAGTATAGGTTTAAGCGCTGTAGCCGGGATATCGTTACTGGTCGGCGGTATCGGAATTATGAATATTATGCTTGTATCGGTAAACGAACGGATCCGTGAAATAGGCCTTCGCAAAGCATTGGGTGCAACTTCGCTTAACATAGGAATTCAATTTATGCTGGAATCATTAATAATTAGTTTGGGTGGTGGAATTACCGGGATAATACTCGGATATTCTTTAACCCTGTTGCTAACTAACTTTTTCCCGGCAGAAGTTCCGTTGTGGACTTTAGCTTTATCTTTTTCATTTTCACTAATTGTGGGTTTGGTTTTCGGAACGTACCCTGCGATAAAAGCCAGTAAAAAAGATCCGATTGAAGCTTTGAGGTATGAATAATGAAATTTAGGGAAACATTTATTACATCCGTAACAGCGTTACTTCACAACAAGATTAGGTCGTTTCTTACGATGCTGGGTGTAATTATAGGCGTTTTTGCCGTAGTAACACTCGTATCACTTGTTACTGGCGTGCAAAACTATGTTAAAGACCAATTTGATTCACTGGGATCAAACCTACTTTTTGTCAGCCCTGGAAAAACTGGCATTGCGGGTGATCCCGGCGCACGTTACTCCACAAATAAACTTACAAAAAAGAATATAGATACTATTACAAGCAATGCGGGAGAATATATAGAGCAAATTTCCCCGAGCATTCTTACTGCAAAAACAGCAAGTTATAAAGGAAAAAAATACTACAGCTCCGTGGAAGGTGTTAGTGTTGACCAACCCGCAATCGTCAAACACAAACTACTTAGCGGCAGGTTTTTTATTCAAAGCGACATTGATAGTAATAGCCGGGTAGCATTGATGGGTTATAACGTAAATAAGGAGTTATTTGGTAAACAAGATTCTGTTGGAAAAACCATTCAGATGGACGGCAAATCATTTAAAGTTATAGGTGCACTCGCCCAGCGCGCGGCTGATGAGGATGACAAAATATTAATTCCGTATACAACAATGGAATCTGTTTTCGAAAACAAGAGTCTTTCTTATATTTACCTGCGCGCTAAAGAAGGTGTAAACCTTGATGAAGCTACAAAACAGGTGGAAATTGCTTTATATAAAGATCTAAAGCGCGATGATTTTAGCGTTATGAACCTGTCAGACATTCAAAATTCCATTCAGGAAATCTTAGGTGTATTGTCAATTGGTTTAGCCGCTGTAGCCGGAATATCGTTACTAGTAGGTGGAATTGGAATAATGAATATTATGCTCGTCTCGGTTACGGAACGGGTTTCGGAAATAGGCTTAAGAAAGGCGTTAGGTGCTACAGGGCCAAATATTGCGACTCAGTTTATGGTAGAAAGTATTTTGCTAAGTGTTTTGGGCGGGATAATCGGGCTTGTTCTTAGTGCGTTTGCTACAGAATTTGCCCAACGTTATTTTAGGGCCGAAATTCCATGGTGGTCAATTATTGTAGCTTTTGGATTTTCTCTGGTCGTCGGCGTTAGTTTTGGAACGTACCCAGCTATAAAAGCCAGTAAGCTCGACCCAATTGAAGCGTTGAGGTTTGAATAATTACTGCAGTTTTTCCATTTTTAGTTCTATTTTCGCGTCGTCCTCGAGGTTAGTTTCCTTAATAACGTTGGTAATTTTTTGGCCGTCCTTATAAACTTCCCATTTATACCCTTCGGTACGGCACAGTTCGTTTACGCAATCAATTTCGGTCCCATATAAATATCCGGTAATTTCGTAGTAAAAGCCGTCAGCATCATGTATTTTATCTAAAGCGTCGTATACGCTATCAATGTTTTTTAGTTTTGTCTTATAATTCCTAATAGTTTTGCCATTATCAACTGTAATTTCAACGTTTACAAATTTTTCTTCTACCGCGCTTTGTTGCTCTTTACCCTTGTTTACCTTAATATCGCTGCGTTTTAGTACGGTCTTAACGTAAAAGATTGTTGCGAGCAATAACAACAAATAACCAACGTACCAAATTTTGAATGCGCGTTTTTGCATATAAACATTGTATCATTTTAGGTTTTTATGGATGTTGTATAATAAGCTGTGTCTGCCTCCTTAGCTCAGCGGATTAGAGCGCTTCGCTTCGGACGAAGAGGTCAGGGGTTCAAATCCTCTAGGGGGCGCCAACGTTTAGGTTTGCATTTATCTCACTATTACATTAGAATAACGGCCACATTTTGAAATCTTCACAACGTAGAAATATAGGAGGTCGGAATGACTGTGAAAATAATGCTTCCGCCGAAGGATGTAAAATCTTTGATTTCTTTGTTGGAAGAGCAGTTGGAAATTGCGCGTGCTCTGCCGGGGAGTTCTGCTCAAGAAGTTCGGGTCGAACTGCTTTCGAACCTTCTTGATCGAGCCCGCCAGGTATCCAGGATCGAAGATATGGGAGAACAATACCTGCGTTTTGTCGGCAATTGCTAGTGGATTCACCACAGCACTAGTCAATTTGCTAAGACCCGGGATATATATAAATATCGTATATGTCTCGGGTTATTTTTTTCCCATGGTAAGCTGTTTTACTCGCGAAAGAACGTCTTCCAAACTTGTTTCTGCTTTTACTAAATATACTTTTACACCGTAATACCATGCTTCATGTTGCGTGTTGTAATCGCTTTTATTGCTTAAAACAATTATCGGTACGTTTTTTACCCAGTCAGTTTTTGAAATTTCTTTTAAAATCTCCAACCCATCTTTTTTGGGCATTATAATGTCTAAAAGGATTAAATCCGGTTTGTTAGAATTGATTAAAGCAACACATTCTTCGCCGTCAGAACAACAAATAGTTTCGAACCCTGCGGCCTGAAGCTTGGTTTCCAGAATATCTCTTATCGGTTTTTCGTCTTCCGCAATTAGAATTTTCTTGGGCATATATATTCAAATATAGTATATATCTAATTTAGAATTTTAAAATATACTGCTATAATAGCGTGGTTGTCCGCGTATTATTATAAGTGAATGGGGACGTAGCTCAGTGGTAGAGCAGCTGGCTCTTAACCAGTTTGTCGAGGGTTCAAATCCCTCCGTCCTCACCATTTAATGTCAAATGGGCAATTATTTAGTAAATCATTTAGAACCGGCAAGCTGCCCGCATGCGCCTTTAATTTCTTCTCCAAAATCTTTGCGAATAGTATTGTTTATACCTAGCCTTTTTAACATTATCGAAAAACGCCTTATTTTTTCGTTGTCAGAAGGAGTAAAAATACTTTGTTCATATTTGTGAAATTTTATTAAATTAACGTGAAACAAATATTTTGAGTCACCTTGTTTATTTATAAGTCTTGCAATTTCGTTGGCATGTGAATCGGAATCGTTTACATTTTTAAGCATAATATACGATACAAATATTTTGCGTTTATTTAACTTCACATGTTTATTTAAAGCAGAAAACACATCGTCAAGAGGATAGGCTTTGTTAATGGGCATTAATTTTTCGCGTTCCTCATCAAAGGGACTATGCATTGAAAAAGCTAGATTTATTTGTGGATAAGTTTTATTTAATTTTATCAAGTTTGGGACGATTCCGACCGTGGAAATGCTTATGTGGCGCTGTCCGTATCCAAAATAATCTTTTGATGTTAATACGTCCAAAACGTTAAAAATATCCGGGTTAATTAGAGGTTCTCCCATACCCATAATTACTATGTTGTCCGGCCTTTTTCCCAATTTTACAAAATGTAAAATCTGGTCCGTTATTTCGTCCACGTTTAGGCTTTTGCTACTTGGCATTTTACCTGTCGCACAGAATTCGCACCCTAAAGGACATCCGGAATGTGTAGATATGCAAATTGTGGTATGACCGTTGTAATCCATAAAAACGGTTTCAACAGGATGTTTATTCGCAGTCAGAAATAAGATCTTTTGAGTATTGGTGTTATTGGTTGTTGTAGCTACAGTAAGCGATAATAAGTTAGGTATCTTACTACTCAGCTTTTGTCGCAGGCCCAACGAAATATCGGTCATCTTATCAAACGATGCTGCTGAAGATTGATATATTTGTTTGCGTATTTGCGCTAACCTAAATGTTTTTTCACCGGATTCCTCCAGTATTTGTTTTATTAGCTCGATTTTTGGCGTGTCTTTCATAGCAACTTGTATTATACTGTATAAATCCAGGCCAGAGTGGTGGAATTGGTAGACACGCAGTCTTCAGAAGGCTGTATCCGCAAGGATGTATGGGTTCAAGTCCCTTCTCTGGCACCATAAATAACTATTTTCGGTTTCGGCAATAAAAAAAGCTGAGAAATCGCGTTTATGCAACGTCTCAGCTTTAAGTGGGGTGGGAACCGTTACGCCACATTCGCCAAAACTTCTGTCTTCACGGCTTCGGCTTTCTTGACAAAGTCGTCATAGCGGTCGACCGGAATGTTGAAGAATTGCAGGAAGCAAGTTCCCACAGCGACGGCCGGTTCTCCGGGGTGGCAATTGCCATCCTGACGCCGGCAAAAATGCAAGCCTGTGGCTGTTTCAATGCGTCGGAGAATTTCATCAATTTTGTTAACGTGTCTGCCACAGTTAACAGTGTGACTGAGCCCGGTGTTCATTTTTTCTCCTTTCGGGGTAATAGAACGATTCAATTGTGCAAAATGTAACACGATATTATGAATGGAACAAGTCTGTTTTTGCTGTTATAATCACTTTATAATTAGGATTGTTTGTTTTCTGCTATAGTTTTAAGTGATTTAGGGGCGAGTGGCGGAATGGTATACGCGCAACGTTGAGGTCGTTGTGGGGTAAAACCCGTGCAGGTTCAAGTCCTGTCTCGCCCACCAGAAAGTAATAAAATGATACCGATTTTTAATAAATTTGGACGCTTGTTGCTTTTTACAGTTTTTGTAGGTGTATCTTTTTATGTAATAACCCCGGTAACTTTTGCTCAATCCCAGGAACAAGTATTAAATTTTAACGCTAAATACTTTGTTAAAGAGACAGGGGTAGTATCTATAGAGGAAATTATAGATTATCATTTTGCAACTCCAAGGCACGGTATATTCAGAAATATTTTATATGAAAAGAAGAATGATACCGGAGCGCGTTATTTATTGGATATTAAAAACATTTCCGTAAAAATGGATTCAAATACTGACGTGCCGTACACAATAGAAAAGGCAGGAAAGTACTATCAGGTAAAAATAGGCGACGCGAATATTACAATAACCGGTAACCATCAGTACATTATTAGTTATGACGTATACGGAGCGCTAACTTATTTTAAGGACCACGACGAATTCTATTGGAATGTTTCAGGTAATGAATGGGAAGTGCCAATATCAATGGCTACGGCTTCGGTCGCGTTTGAGCCTTATATGGAAGAACGGGATCTTAAAAGTATTTGTTACACAGGTACGCAAGGATCAACCGCGCAGAATTGCCAATCGATAACAACAAAAACGCCCACGGTAACCATACAAACCGTATCACAACTAAACCCAAGTGAAGGTTTAACTATTGCCATCAGTTTTCCCAAAGGCAAGGTGGCCCAGCTTGAGCCGCATAAAGACATTTGGGGGATGATAATTACAATAGTATTGATGATTGCAGGGGCCATATGGTACGTGTTTCTCCCATTTTATGCTTTTTATTTGTATTTAAAGGAAAAAAACAATGTAAAAAACAAACAGCGAATAGTTGCAGCATGGTTTGACCCTCCCAAAAAATTAAATGGGGAGTCCTTTAGTCCGGCTGAAACAGGTTATATACAATCAAAAAATATTAACAATAAATTTATTACCGCCACAATAATACAATTGGCTCAAAAAGGATTTTTAAAAATTAAGGTAGAATCTAAAAACGACATCACTTTTATTAAAACAGAAAAAACCGACACTTTAGCATCATTTGAACAGGATCTTCTGGACGGCTTATTTTCTAAAACCGACGGTGGAGAGATTAAACTAAAAGATTTAAAAACAAGCACTAAACTGGCTAAACAGGTAGCGCAATTTAAAGATCATGTCAGCAAAAGTATTAAGGCAGAAAAATTGTTTAAATACGATCCTATGACATATAGCGGGGTAGTTATTACGCTCGGCCTGTTGGTTTTATTTTTGACGGGAAATTTTTTACTTGGTCTAATATGTTTAGTATTTTTAAGAACGGCCGCTCCACGTACGGATTTAGGCATAGAAAAATACTCTGAAGCTGTATCTCTTAAAAACTTTTTAGAATCTCAGGACGCACAGTTGGATTTTCAAGCCGAAAAGCAAATGTTTTTTGAAAAACTTTTACCATACGCAACTGCATTCGGTGTTGAAGACGTTTGGATAAAACGTTTCGGTAATTTAGATATTAGAATGCCTGACTGGTACGAAGGCGACATGACCAATTTTTACGCTCTAAGTGCCATTAATCATTCAATAGCAAGTGCCGTAGGTAGCTCGGTTAGCTATGCTTCGGGATCTCATTCCAGTAGTGGATTCTCCAGTGGTTTTTCGGGTGGAAGCTCCGGAGGCGGAGGAGGCGGCGGGGGTGGAGGTAGTTGGTAAGCTCTAAAGGATATCGGTTGCCTGTAAGGGCCGTTTCCTTTATACTGTCGTATGTAACGTTCGCGGGAATGAGCCGGGTATCGTCTCTTCCCTTACTGCGTGCGGGAATGACGTTTTACGTCTTCCCACTTTCGCTATGCTCAAGCGGGAATAGCTCAGTGGTAGAGCGCCTCCTTGCCAAGGAGGAGGCCGCGGGTTCGAACCCCGTTTCCCGCTCCAACTAAAAATCGAATTTCTGTTTTAGCGTCAATTTAGACAATCTTGTGTAATCATCATCAATGTATTTAAACCCGTACTTCTTTAGGTGTTTTATTGTTTCAGTTGTCTGACGCTGTACTTCCAAAACATAAGTTCCGAAAATCATAAAAGCAATAACTATTGGGCTGTATTTGTTTTGTAGAAACTTTTTTACAAAAACCCTTTGGGCACGGGTAGCATTAAAATGCATAAAATTTTTCCACGCCAATGTTTTTATAGCTATATCAACAGTTTCTTTTCTTGTACCCATTGAAGCACCTTTGTAGTGTCCTGCTTCAAATTGAGGTAGGTACATTAAACGGTATCCCGATTCTTTTATTTTATAACACATGTCCGCGTCCTCGCCGTACACAAAGTAATTTTGGTCATCAAAGCCATTTACCTGAGTAAATACATTTTTGGGTATTAACATAAAGTGGGTAATACACATTTCAATTTCATGTTCTTTAGAGTGATCTTTATCCAACATAAAATACCCGTTAAATTTGGCTGATTTAGGAAAAATTTTTCCCAGCATAAATAAGCGGGCAAACGCACTTCCGGGAGTAGGGAACCTTCTATGCACATCTAAATCAGGGGTTCCGTCTCTTAAAACTAATCTGGCGGTCGCTAAGCCGACGTCCTTATGATTTTCCATATAATCAACCATAGCCGGTAAAGTACCTTCTCTTGGAAAGCCATCTTCGCCTAAAAACAGATAATAGTCGCCGGAGGCAATTTCTGCCCCTCTATTACAACCATTAGCCAAACCGTAGTTGGAACTGACTATTAGTTTAAATTGAGGAAAGTCCTTTTTAACCATATCCGCACTTCCATCGTTAGACTTATTATCCACAACAATAACTTCCAAGTTTTCCTCGCAATCTTCAATTAAATGCCTTAAATTTTCCAGGCACTCGTGTAGAACATCCCTTGTATTGGTATTTGACACAATTACACTAACTTTTTTCATATTAAATTTTAGAGACATTAATAAAACTTAAACGCTACCCGCGACTAGATCGCTTGATAACACCCTTATTATAGCACTTAAAGGGTTAGTTTGCCAATATCTTGGAGTTATATAGTATACTATCCGTATGTACAAACTGTCGGTAATCGCTATTACGTACAAAGAAAAAATTTATATCAAACGTTTTATGGACAATTTGCTTAAGATTAAGGCCGAAATCCCAGACCTTGAGATTATTGTACGCGAACAGGGGTCTAAAGACGGGTCTTTTGAAATACTTTCTGAATACAAAGATGTGGCCAAGGTATTTGAAACTTCGAATGTAGGCCTTTCTGCGGGGTTTAATGCTGCTCTAAAAGAAGCCACCAACGAATACGTATTATTCTTAGGATCTGACGCATATCCCGACACGGAAACGATTAAAGGTTTATGCGATTATTTCGATACACATCCGGATGTATCCGCCGCCACCACTAAACTTGTGCTTGAGGACGGTAGTTTGGATATGGACGCACATCGGGGATTTCCCACGCCATGGAATTCACTTACACGTCTGAGCGGCCTTAATAAGCTTTTTCCAAAATCAAACTTGTTTAACGGATACTTTTTACCTGAAAGCAACCTTAACGAGCCCCACGAAATTGACTTATGTGTCTCGCATTTTATGTTCACCAGAAAGTCTTTAATAAATAAAATAGGTGGTTTTGACGAGGACTTCTTTTTGTATGGCGAGGATGTAGACTTTTGCTACAGAATCAAGCAAAACGGCGGAAAAATAATGTATCTGCCAATGTGGACCACTTTACATTTAAAAGGCGGATCGGTTGGTATCAGAAAAACTACCAGAAATAAAGATAAAAAGCCATTAGCTCACCGCTTACGCTCGCAAAGGCTGTCTACTATGGCCATGGAAATATTTGTGCGAAAACACTATTTTAAAAAATATCCGGCGGCATTTAATTACTTAATGATTTACGCATCTAGATTACTTGGGTTAATCAGAATTTTTAAAGAGTCGCTAATAAAATAGTTAAAGTGTGGTACTGCCTTTGTTTACTATCTCAGTTATTTTGGGTATATACATTTCAGGGTTGTCTATATTTATTATGTTAACCTCCGCACCACCCAGAAATTTAAGTGTAATTGTACCGTAGTGAAACATTTTACCAATGGTACTTTCATCAAGCTCCATTCCGACCATGCCTTTCATGTTGTTAACCCTTTGTTTACAGCTGAAAATACCGTCATAGGTAATTACGGTGTCCTGTGTTATTTCGTATCTTCGACACTTAAATTTTGCCTTTGTTCCGTTTAGCGCAAAAAATATTGAAGCACCATACAGCATAACTATCAGTAAATATATGATTAATTTGCTTAGAAAATCAAAAAAACCGGAAATAGTAAATCCGAAGATTACCACGATAAATATAAAAAATACGGTTAAAAATAAAGCCGAACCTACCACTTGTACTTTTAATGCTTTTGGCGACGGAACAAACGTTATTTTTGTTACTTTATTTTCTTCCGTGATCAAATTATATGTTGAGAATGCCTTTAACGCAATGTATTCTAAATACAGGGCTTGTTTGATACAATAGACAGCGTAGCAGTGCGGGAAGGTAGCAAAGTCGGTCAATGCACCGGTCTGAAAAACCGGCTATGTGGGTTCGATTCCCACCCTTCCCACCAGTTAAATACCCTTTATTTTCTTATCTTTTGTATTAATTTCGCGAACTTTTCTCTAAAGAATTTGTCGTATAAAAGGTAAGTTATCGGCAATATTCCCACTGAGTTAATAGCTATAATACAGATGAACCATACAAGTTCGTTTCTACGAGCCGATTTCCACAGCGCCATTGCCTTCCAAATTAACTCCCAAAACATAAAAAATACAAAATAATCCCTTACTATTTGTTCCAACATATTTTCTCCTTAATTAACTTTCTTAACTACAAAGTGCCTTGTTTCGGCCAATCCCCATTCTATAGTGCCGGTGAGAGTAACATACTTACCTACATTGCTTCTTAACTGGTACTCTATTTGAGGGTTAGCTGAAACCAAAATAAAAAAATCATTTAGCTGATTACCGCTGCCGCCGGGAATGTCATCGTAAATCGGGGGATCAAGCCTGATTTTATAATCGTATGCAATATCTGGCGCGGGACGTTCCATTGTTTCAATTGTTCCCGTCAGTTTTATTTCGGCAATTGCCGGAACATTATTTTGAACGGCTGGCTTGTCCTGTACTTGCTGTTTTGTAACCGGTTTATCTTGTTTGGGTAAAAGCTGATTATAAAAGACAAAGTAAATTGCGGTTCCAAGCAATATCAAAAGAACTATGGTTGTCATTATCAACTTCTTTAGCATAAATGAATTATAACGCTATTTGTGTTAAAAAAGCAGGGTATTTACAAAATTTGCTGTTGCCTCGGCTACTTCCTTAAATACGTTAAATGAAGCTCTGGTAGACATTACACACACCACAAACTTTTGCTCTCTGTTAGTAAGAATTCCGCAGTCGTGCCAGTTTTGGGTGTCGCCCCAACTGCCTATTTTATGTGAAAATATACTACCTTTTTTAAAATATGGCGTCATACGGTCATCAAAAGAAGTGTTTTCCATAGTTTTAAAAATAAAGTTGCGATAGTCGGAAGGTATGTAATTACCTGTGTAAACTTCGGAAAGATATTGAGCATAGTAATAAGAGGAAGTTATGTTATCCGATAAAAACTCAGTGTTCCAAACAAATGTGTTATTTAAACTAAATCCCTTTGCTATATAACCGGACGGTATTGTACGCAAAAGCAACGTTTGTGCTGTGTTGTCTGATTCTTTTAGCAAACTTTCAAATATTTCACGGTATGTAAGATTGGTGCCTGCCGGATATTTACCCAAAACACCTGTACCGGAAGAAAAGTCTGACGAGATTAACATTACCGTATCGTCCAAAGTTTTTTTACTGTCAGTCATATACATTACAGCTGATACCGCAACAGGTACTTTATAAAGCGAGGCGGCGTAAAACGTTTCAGTCGGATTAATTGAGTAGTTTTTTTCGGTTGTTAAATTTTGGATATAAATTGAGTAGTTACCTTTTTTTCCTTCTACAATCTTTTTTAAATATGCAAAAGTATCTTCAGTATTCTCCGAATGTTTAGACGGAAAAAAACCTGAAGGAAAATAACTCGCCCGAGGCAAACCGGTAGACTGACCTAATATTTGTCTATTGTATTGCTCGGTTATGACCCAAATTAAAACAGTAAACAATATAACCAAACCGGCTGTCGGTAGCCAAAGTTTTATTATTCTTTTAGGTATTTTTGGTCTTTTAGGTCTTCCTCTAGGCATTTTTTTAATATCTTGCTAAAATAGCTGCACGGGCTCATAGCTCAGCTGGTTAGAGCGTTCGGTTTACATCCGAGAGGTCCATGGTTCGAGTCCATGTGGGCCCACCAAGTAAAATTGTGGGACATCCCGTAAACAAATAACTTCATTGATTATACAGAGTCTTTAATATAGTAGTAAGTTGAATTAGAATTAAATTAATATGAAAACTAACATAATAACAAAAGGTATTTTGGGACTAATCCTTGGATTTTTAGCTTTTTTAATAGTTTTAGAATTTAAACAGCAACCCAACTTTATTTATAAAATAACAACATACGAAATAACTCAGGACATGAAAGAACTTCCGGTAGAAATAGTTCCGGCTCCCGATGCTAAAGGATTCAATTTTAAAGTAATATTTACGGATGACCGGGACAATAGTGAGCATGCAAAATTATCTCTTCAAAACAAGTTTGTAAACAGCCCGCCGTTTTTAACATACGGAGAAGCTTTAACAGTACAACTGGTAAATGAAGATCAGCTATCGGGAGAAGATCAGGTAATATACGAAGTAACCGGCTCAATTACAGGGTTGAAACCCGGCCAATATAAATTAAGAATTGTAGACCCAAACAGCAATTTAGTTGATGAACGCGTTGTTACAGTAGAGTAGGGGACGAAAAAGCCGGAGATTATTAATGCCTTTGTTTCTGCTATAATGTTTCGTGCGTTGGGGGATCGTCTAATGGTAGGACTACGGGTTTTGGTCCCGTGTATTGGGGTTCGAATCCCTGTCCCCCAGCCATGAATTTAAAATTTCCGAGTTAGCTTGATTTAACAACTTATCTTCCAGTTCGAACCCTATTAAATCCTTATTTACAATTTCATGATGTTTTTGGAAAAGTTGAAGCATTGGTTCCACGTCAGCAAGCAGTAAACCGTTGTTTATTAAAAAGTTCGAACCCAAATCTGCAAGTACACTTGTTTTTTCTGCAAAATCTCCGTGTTCCAATTTATCAGTAGCATATAAAGCATAGTGAATTCGTTTTTCAGCTCTTTTAACCCAATCATCTGAAGCGTACTTAACACCAGCTCTTTCTTTCTCTAGTCTTTTTATTTCCGCTTCAATTTCTGCACGTTTCGTTTTGTACTCATTTTCGTCGGACAATTCACTGTTTAACCGCATTTCTACCAGATTGTTTCTTCTTTTGTATTGTATTTCAATTTGAGCGTCTATTCTTTGAAGCATTATTTCTGTA
>JAAZNL010000018.1 GCA_012798315.1 candidate division WWE3 bacterium
CCAGTCAACACGAAGTATCAAGCACAGTATACTTTGAAAAATACCCTGGATATCTAATAACAAAGTTAGGACCCAAAGCCGAAGCACAAGAGCTGGAGACTCTGGCGGTGGAGCTTGCAAAAAGTTGATTTTAACTCTAACCAATATCAGGGCACCAATTGCAAAGTAACTAAGGATAATGGATATGTCTATAAAACCCTAAATTTTGGTTTTACTAATTTTGAAGATATAGATCACTTTACTTATTGCTATGTCAGATACGCCAATTTAATTTCCAAATACGTACACATCCCTACAATATCTATACTCATACAACATGAACTTGAACAACAAAATTATTATTTTCATTCAAAGGAAACCTATTGTGGTAAAAACCTGATCGAAATTTTACTTGACCGGGATTATGAACAAGCCTTATATTTACTTGAAAATACAAAACGTATTTTATATAGGATACCTAACGGTATTTATATTGACGCACATCCTAGAAATTTCACATGCTTAGAACAAGTAATTTATTATGTTGATCTAATTCCGCCAATCACTACACTAGAATCAGACAGAGAATACCTTCTGAAGAATTTCCAAATATACAGGCATGAGAATAGAAACCAGTTAGAGCGAAGAACATGGAGATACTCCTCAAAAGACGGCAGAATTAGTAAATATAACTATTACCTCAATAATTTCTTAAATGAGGGTATCACTCCTCCAAATAGAACACATTAGATGCCGTTCGTTTTACGTACCAACCCTCGGGAATTGTACAAGGGCTTACATACTCAAAACACAAGGCATCGATGCTCAAAAAACATGCGTTTGTCAGCCGGGCATCGCAGGCCATACCCTTATTTTCAAGGTTTTTGTATTCTAAGTTTGATATAAAAGGTGATATTAGTACGTACATGAAAACAATCGAAGATAGTATTACCATTCCCGCAAATTTTGAACTCATACAAAAATTATAGTAAACAATTCTCTACGTTTCCAGATCGGACTTACAAGTCAATTGGCGTAGACGAACCGCTCTGTTGATGTTTAGCGGCCAGATAATGAAATCTGGTGCTTAACAATATTAGAGTAAATGCCGTAAGTGACTGCAAAGGTATTGTAAAAAACCCAAAAATGGTGTCAAAATTCGTTGTACACGAGGGTCCGTAAAAACACTGACTAAATGATTGGGGTAATACGCCCTGGGATAAAAGTACATGAAAAAAAGCTATACAAAAGCCAATTACGTTAATACCTACGGTGTAATAAAACAGTTTTTTATCTTTTAGAATAATACCTACAAAAATAATAATGGCCAGAGGATACATAGCAATTCGTTGATACCAACAAAGTTCGCAAGGGGCAAGACGCAAAACGAGACTATAATACAAAGATCCTAACATAGCGGTAATAGCAACTAACCAGGCAAAATACGCATATAATTCGGACTTAACATTCAACAACTTTTGATACATAAGTTTTCTTATACAGGATATTTTGCGTACTGTTAATAGTTATCTATCCTCGTTTAGCAAGCGTTTTTCAATCAACGACTTCTTATCCACATCACCGGAAATGTAAAAATACGATGCCAATAAAGCTAGACCAACCCCAAAACCTATAGCCGCAATCTGGTTGTAGCCTGTTAATGGGACCGAACCCGTACTTTGCGTGGATTGGCTGGACTGACTTCCACCTAAATTGGCTGGCAGTCCTTGGCCTAAGTGCAGTTTAAATGAATAAGCACTAGAACCCTGCGAAACCTTGATATCATAATCACCGCCGGCCAATTCAGCGTAATAAGCCCAATTTCCGGAAGAATCTGCTGTAACCTTGTGAGAATCACTTCCAATTAGTATAGTAACCTCTTTACTGGCTTCGCCTGTGCCGTAAAAAGTAGGGTTGACAGCGGTATACCACCATTCCGGGTATGTTTTACCCCCCAAATCCAACGCACCTATTTTAGTTAGCGCAAAGGAAGCAGCTGAAACCTGGCTGAGTGTTAAGGACAGATAAGTAACCAGCGAAAGGGCAGAAACGATTAATTTAATCATGCTTTAAGTTTAGCGTTCTTATAATTTACTTGTCAATAGAACAATATGTACTACGACATACAGGTATTTACGCTAAATAACGGCTTAAAAATAGGGTTTGTAGATTGCCAAAGTGCGCCTTATGCTTGTGTACACCTGCGCGGATTAGCCGGAAGTAATTATGAAACTAGTTCAATAATTGGCGCCGCACATTTGTTGGAGCACGTACTGGTAGACAACGGCGACATTCGTGATCTTTCCCAAAGCTCCAAAATAATTGCCATATGCAGTAGAGATGATGTAATTTACGGATTCAAAACTCTTCAGGGCAATGTTATAAATGTAATTCACGTAATTAAAAGGCTACTTAATGCTAAAACAATTAGTAATGGAAATTTGGAATTACACAAAAATAATGTTAAAAACGAAATTTTTAGACATACAACAAATCCAGAAAAATATATTACGCGCCTGATTTACAAAACTTTATTTCCGAATTCACGTCTGGCAATTTTAAATACGGGCGATATTACCCATGTCGATAAACTAACTTGCTCTGATCTTGAATCCTTTTATTGTAGCCGTTACAAACCTAATCGCTTTGTGGTTACAGTTTCAGGTCATTTCTCTGATAAGATGAAAGATCAAATAATTCAACAAATGTCAGAAATAGAAACAAACACCAGAAACACTCAACCGGTGCGAGATTATGTAAAGCTGGAACCTCTACGTGGGCAGTTTACACAACATATTAAAGTGGAAAACATGGTGGGAGGCCTTATTAAATATGATTTTTATGGGAAAACTGTTGATAACGACCAAAAATACGCTTTGACCGTTTTGTGTAAATGTTTAGAAAATAGGCTAGCTGTATCAAAAATTGCCCAGGAGCTATATAAATTGACATGTAATAATTTCAGTACAGGGTCGTATGGGTTTATCGACATTTTTATGGCAGCATCCAACACAAATTATTCTAAATATGTGCAGCAGGTTTACGAGCTTATTCAAAATTATGAACCGGATTTTAATGAGTTAGAAAAAACTAAAAAAGAAATTGTGGCAAGGTTTATTTTAAGTATAGAAAAAATTTCAAATCTTACTGACTACTACTCGGAGCTACTTTTGCACGGCCGCGAAAATCAAACAATGAAATACGAGATAAATCAAATTCAGCAAATTGACCGGGAGAAAATTGGAATAGCGCTTGATTTTATAAGACTACAAACACCTAAAATTACTGTAATGAGCTGGTAGAAGATACTTTCGGCGGTATTCGGTAAATTTTTACCTTAACTTCTTCGTCCCCGAATTCTTTTACGACAATTCTGCTTTTTCCGTAATGTGTATAACTCCAATCAGATACAAAATTGGTGGGTTTATTTACACCGACACCATAGAATCCATTTTTGTCGCTGAATTTTACGTTCATATACCATTCGCTTACTGATTTATCTTCATTTGTATGGTATGTAAATTTTTCGTTATTTAGCTCATTCTGCTCCAATACAAATGAATTTATTTCATTCCAATACCTGTTGTGTGGGAATCCAAACAGTGGGAGTTTCTGCTCTGCCGTATATTTTGGCGTTTCTTGCGACAAAAAGTAGTAAACAAACTTATCGATCCGCGTATTTTTTGGTTTAAATTCATCCGGAAAAACGTACAACACTTTTTTCTCCCAGGGATATTCTTTTGTATGATCTACAAAAAAAACATAGGATTGATAGTAAAAAAAGGCAAAAACAGGTAGTAAAGTTAATATCGGTAAAAATCTTATGAATTTTGGAAATAATTTTACCAATTTGTCTATTCCAAGTCCGGCAAGAATAATAGCCGGGAGCAAAAAGTTGTAAATGTGCGTTCCGGGCTTACGAAAAAAATACCAGAAAACAAAAAAAGTAATCAAAAACCACAAGGTATAAATCCAAGTTTTTTTTAATCTTAGTGCGCCAAAAACAGCAAAGACACTAATAAAACCAAGCGTCACATACGGATTATATAATTCTATTAGAAATTTAAAATAATTAATGTCGGTAAATCCTGGAGTTACCCTGCGAGAAAAATACGTTTTGTTAGCAACAGATTTTAATTGGTAAAGGCCGTATGGGATCATAAACGGCAATATAAGTAGGGCACCTGCTACTAAACTGTTTCTTAATACTATTATTTTAAGACGCCTATCCAGATCTTTACGAAGTAAAAATTTAATAAAATATGTTACAAGTACCGGGGCAATAAAAATGGCATCCCAATGTGAAAAAAAGGAAAGCGCGAAAAAAATTACGGCTAATATTGCACTGGAAATATGCTTGTTATTTTTTTCTACCAAATCATAAGCGAAATAAAGCGATAAAAAAGAAAACATTAAATTAAGATTTTGGTACTGTGCTATACGCCCAAAACCCACAAAAAACCCATTTGAACTTAGCAGCAATGCACTGAAAAATGCTGCGGTTTTACTTTTAGTTAGTTTTTTAATTAGCAAATAAAAAGTAATAACACTAAGTATAGAAATTATCGAGTAGGGTAATCTGATAGCTGCTTCGTTTCTGTAAGTGCCGGATAACTTGTAAGCGCCATATGAAACAATAAATTGCATAGGACCTTTGCGTTGTTTTATAAAAAAATCATATAAGCTTTCGTTTTCAGCAAGCCTAATAAAAGATTTTTGTTCATCCCCAATGTAATCTGAATAAGAAAGGTCGGTTAAACGCAGGTATGCGGTAGGTACAGTAATTAAAATAATAAGTAAGGTATCAATAAAATATAATTTTAAATATTTCACCATGGCCTGGTTATATGAAATCCGTCAATCCATTGCCACAAATACCAACTATAAAAAGCATAAAACAAAATTGCGATGGTGTAAAAAAACACGTGTTTTTTAAATGATGCTAGGGAAATCAGAAAAAAAGGTATAAACCATAACAAATAAGTACGGTTAAGTACGGGACTAAAGGCGTAGAATGACACTAAAGCTGCGGTTGCCAGTATATATGGATTTTTAATCCGTTTGAAAAAATACATTGCAATAATTAAAACCCAACCCAAAAAAGTAGCTAAAGTGGTATAAATTTTTATCGGGATCAGCTGAATAAACTCGATTTTGTAAAAATAACTTATATAAAACAAAAAAGGTCTTCCTGTAACACTTCTGCCCTCATGAACAAATAAAGCCCCTCTAACATACGTCATGAAATCCTCGAAACTACGGAGAAACGGAATACTAAATAACAGTCCTACAAGCACTCCCGAAACTATAAAATTCAGTTTTTTAGAACTTAAGAGTAAAAATAACGGGAATGCAAATAAGGGGAAAGGTTTAAATATTACGGCAAGCGCAAATAGCGCTCCGGCTACTACATCATCTTTGCCCAAATAAAACATAGAAGCTATCATAAAAAAGACCGGGATTGCATCTGTGTAGGTATAACGTTGATCCAAAACAAAGTAAGGATTAAAAAGCCAAATTACAAGCGCAACTAGTGTAGTTCCTATACCTTTTGGCCTAAGAGACTTTATTAGTAAAAATGCCACACCGAACTCCGCAAGTAAATTAGGAATTTTCCATAGTATTTCCACCGGTATATAAGAAATAATAGAAACCAGGTACAGGCTGAAAAAGGTATACAATAAACCCGGAAAATAAGCATATCCTCCGCTTGTAATATCTTTATCCTGAAATGAGCGGAGCGTGTCTTTATACGGGTTTATACCGAAAGCCAAGTCATTAACCGATTGCTGAAAAGTAACGTAATCTTTACCCGCCTGCGACATAAGAGGAATTCTGGCGAGAAAAGCCGCTAAAAGCACAAAAACTATTAAGATACTAGAGATACGTTCCTTTATCATTTTTGATCAATTTTATAAATTCTGGCCACCATACTTCCCTTATACTCTATTTTGGAAATTGTTCTACGGTTATGAAACTGGGGAAAAGAGTAATCCTGTTCGAAAGAAAAAGGGCGTTTAATACCAACGGCATACATATTCGAAGAACTACCGTATGGAATATCCATATAAAAAGCGCTCACACTTTTTACCTCGTTTGTAATATAGCTAAATTGCTCAGGCGTATTTCCCGACTTTTTTATGTCATCAAGTATTATCTTGTTAATTTCCTCCCAATGTCTGTTTAGAGGAAATCCGATAATATTATTAGAAAGACTAATCTGATCGTACTTCTTCGTTACGTATTTCTGCGTTATTGTTTTGTATATTGTTTCCTGATCCCAAGGATATTCCACAGATGAATCAATAAAAAGTAAATAATTTTGGTAAGAAAAAAAAGATATAGGTATTAAAAATAATACAGACGGTATTACAATAAACCAATTGCGAAATAAACGTGTAATTACCCAAAATCCATATGCGGCAAAGATACTTAAAGGAATATAAATATTATATAAATGTGTACCGGGTTTTTTAACTGTAAAAATAAAAATAAATACGCAAAATAAAAACCACAAGAGTATTGGCCAAGTTTTTTTAATAGTTAATAAACCCAGTGCCGCCAAACTTGCTACGAATTCCAAAAAATACAAAGGCTGATACAACCGGTCTTTATCTATAAATTCAGTGAACTTGCTTATCAGTAACTGCAAATTAACTACCATAAAACCTACGCGGCCTTCAAAATAAGATTGGTGCGTTTGTGACGACAAAAAAGACCTTAGGTAAATTAGTACAAAAGGCACAAACACTAATAAAAAAACGCACAAATGTATTAACAAAAAACTTTTAATCAACTTTTTATCGGACCAATTGTTTTTGCAAAAACTCACAAAAATATACAAAAAAGCTGGAACAAAAAATAGGGCATCCCAATGAGAAGCCAACGACAAAAATAAAAATAACAAACCCATAATTGTGTTAGTAAATGTCCTTTTGAAACTTGCCGAATTTCTGAGAATTTTTGCGTAAAAATAAAGTGCCATGAATGAAAAAAATAAATTGAAACTTTGGTATTGAACTATGCGTCCAAAGGCCACCACAAAACCGTTGATCCCGATTAATAACGCTGACACTAAAGCTACACTTCTTTTTCCGGACAATTCATAAATTGACAGGTATATAAAAATTAAACTTACTGTAGATGCGACAGCGAACGGAAAACGATACAAAAACTCGTTATTTACCGATATACCGAAAAGAGATACTCCGTACGCAACTAAAAATTGAATTGGACCTTTTCGTTGAGAAGAAAGAAAATCTTGATTTAAGATTTGCTGACGTTTAACAGGAGTAACTACTGTAGTTTCGTCGGGGATATATTCAGAATAACTCAAATTCCAAAAACGTAAGGTGCCCAAAAGTAATAAACTTAAAATTATAAAAACTACATGCAGTTTACCCATGTCTATTTATAATAGAAAAGTTATTTGATAATAACAATCATTTACAGTAATATATTTATATTAACAAATATGTTTAAACTACCTGAACTCTCATATAAATATGATTCCTTAGAACCATTTATTGATGCTGCAACTATGGAAATACACCATTCCAAGCACCATCAGACTTATACAAATAATTTAAATGACGCTTTGTCAAAACATCCGGAACTGGAAGAGAAAACTATAGAAGAATTGTTATCTTCACAATCAAATATTCCGGAAGACATAAGAGTCGCAGTAGTAAATAACGGCGGGGGTTTTTACAATCACAGTTTGTTTTGGACTTATATGACACCAGAAAAAACCAGACCCAGTGAAAAACTGGAAAAGAAGCTTATTGATACATTTGGTAGCATGGAAAGTTTTAAGGAATTACTTATAAAAACCGCTGCAACGAGATTTGGCAGTGGATGGGCCTGGCTTGTGTTAGACAAAACCGATAATCTAAAAGTATATTCCACAGCTAACCAGGATTCACCTTTACAAATGGGCGATCGACCCTTGCTTAACGTAGACGTCTGGGAACACGCGTATTATTTAAAATACCAGAACAGAAGGCCTGAATATCTGCAAAACTGGTGGAGCGTAATAAACTGGGCAACAGTTTCTGAAACGTTAGATAAGTCCTTGTTGTAATAGGCTTAACGTCTCCATATAATTTATTCATGATAAAAAGACTTTTTAATTGGATTAAATCCAATAAGCTCACTTTTTTCCTAATGATAGTTGTGGTTTTAATGCTCTTAGGAAGGTCCGGGGGGGTTAAGCCTTTGCTACAGCCACAAATGTACGGAATCGGCGGTAGTTCGGGCATGGGATTCGGTGTAAGTAATTCCATTGGTTTGGCGCCAAAAATGGTGTCAGACACCTATTATGAACCTAATCCGGTTGCACCGCGTCCTGATATTACAGAAAGAAAATTGGTTACAAACACAAGTTTTTCGTTATTGGTAAAAGATGTAACCCAAACTTTAACTAATATAAAAACCAAGATACAAGAAGTACAGGGTTATATGGTGAATATCCAAGTAAGCAGGCCTGAGTTGGGAGAAAATGCCACAGTTAGCTTTAGAGTTCCCTCGACTCAAGTAGATAACATAACCACATTTTTAAGGGAACAAGCTATTAAAGTGGTTTCCGAGGATATTAGTGGTTATGACGTTACTGACGAGTATGTTAACGTCCAGGAATATTTAGCAATATTAACTAAAAACAAAACCCGAATGGAAGAGATTTTAAACAGCGCTAAAACAGTAGATGAAATGTTAAAAGTACAAAACCAACTGTTTTCAATTCAATCTCAAATTGACAGTTACCAAGGCCAGTTAAAGTACATGGAAGGTACTACATCTACGTCTTTGATAACAGCATATATTTCTACGGATGAAACAGGTTTACCGTATACTGAGCCACTGTCATGGAGACCTGAAGTAATATTTAAACACGCGGTCAGATCTTTGTACGGAACACTTCAGGGTGTTGGAACTGCCTTAATATGGCTCGGTGTTTACTCAGTACTTATAGTTCCGGCGTTAACAATAGTATTGATAATTGTCATAATAGTTAAAAGAAAAAACAAACAGCAGTAAAATAAATAAAACATAGAAAGAGGGAAAGAGAGAAGGCGGCGCGAAAGCGCCGCCTTTCTGATTTATTTCTAATTTATCTCCGACTTATCCGCTAAATATTTTTCAACATCTATTGATGCCATACAACCCATACCAGCCGCTGTAATAGCCTGTCTGTATCTATGATCGGCAACATCTCCGGCAATAAACACACCCTCTTTACTGCTTCTGGTGTTCTGTTCCACTTTGATGTAACCCTTTTCGTCTAAATCTATAAAACCTTTTAAAAAGGCCGTGTTTGGAGTATGCCCGATTGCTACAAACAAGCCTTGCACTTCTAGTACACTTTCTTCGTTTGTCTGGTTATTTAGCAGGCGAACTCCGGATACAAAATTATCACCGAGAACTTCTTTTATTTCCGAGTTATAAATAATTTCAATTTTTGAGTTAGACATAACTCTCTCCTGCATAATTTTACTTGCCCTTAGATGTTCTTTAGGACGTCTGGCAATTAGGTGAACCTTAGAAGCAAATTTTGTTAAAAAGTCCGCCTCCTCCATAGAAGCGTCGCCTCCACCTACAACGGC
>JAAZNL010000019.1 GCA_012798315.1 candidate division WWE3 bacterium
CGCAGTTTTAGTTCAATTCAATGTTTTCTTACTATAGATGTCGTTAAACATACATATTAAGACGTCTCGTGTTTATCAAAATTTGATCCCCGCTCCATATATACATGCCTTCTAAATTTAAAAATTAAATGTTTTATTTTTATTAAACAAATTATGTAATAAATAAATCGCATAATATATTTCCCTATTTGTTTTATATTATTTTTTTAATTTAATTTGATTTTTTCCTTACATTCCCCGAAGCCTGTTTGTGTTTTTACCGCTTTAGGTGTTCCAACCGGCTAAATGCCTGTTGTATATCACCTATGCGTGTAAGTTCATAAATATGCGTATTACTTTTGCAAGAAAATGGCGTAATAACAACAAAAAACAAGTGTTGGGCCAAAAACGCCTCTAGGAGCGATTTTTATTTAAAAACTGATAATTGATATATCCCAGGTGTCTTACGCATTGCTGTGAAAAGCTCAAACCCAATCTTTACCCTAAGTAAGTTATCGACTACCATATACTTATGGATCTGAAAAAACACATAACAGAATATTTGGAATATTGCGAAATCGAAAGAAACTTATCTCAGGGTACGGTGAAGATGTACCACTTTTATTTGAACGATTTTATGAATTGGCTTGAATCACAAGCTCCTGAAGGCGCAAAAAATATTGAAGTAAATAAAGAACTGATTAAAAAGTATAGATTAAGTTTAAACCGCCGTATAAGCAACAAGTCCAACGAAGAGATTAAACGTTCCACCCAAAAGAACTTTTTGGTAGCTTTACGGGCCTTTCTAAAGTACATGGTAGTGGAAAAAGGTATCGAAATAATGTCCCCCGACCAAATAATTTTAGGTAAGAGTGAAGATCGGGTTCCTAAGGTTTTAAATGATGAACAAATGAAAAGATTGTTTGAAGTACAGGATTTAAACAAGAGATCCGGTGTTCGCGATCATGCTATTTTAGAAATGCTGTTTAGCACAGGCTTGCGGGTCAGCGAGCTCGTAGGGTTAAATCGCGATTCTGTAAATCTGAACTCAGGGGAGTTTACGGTTGTAGGTAAAGGAAGAAAGGCGAGAACGGTTTACCTGTCCCCTTCCGCAATCCGTTGGATAAAACAATACATGGGTACCCGTGGAGATGGTTATAAACCTTTATTTTTAAGATATTCCGGAAAAACCATGGAATCCGGCGATACCGATGGTAATTCTTTGCGTTTAACCGTTCGTAGCGTCCAGAGGCTGGTCAAAAAATATATAACACGTGCGGGAATCTCTGTTGATGCTACACCGCACACTTTACGTCATACTTATGCTACGGGATTACTTAAAGAAGGGGCGGATCTGAGGAGTGTACAAGAGCTTTTGGGTCACTCAAATGTATCTACGACTCAGATTTATACGCATGTAACCAATTTTCAACTACACGAAGTACATAAAAAGTTTCACAAAGATATTGAAGATTTAGAAACTGAGACAGACTCCGATGAAGCCAAATAACGTAAGGGCTAATATTCGCCTAAGATTCCTCTGGCGGCCATTATTCCGGTAGCGGCGGCGCCTGTAATAGTACCCGAAATGCCGCACCCATCCCCTGCTACAAAAATATTTTTTATAACTGTTTCCATTCCTTTAGTTGTTTTTATTTTTGAAGAACGGAATTTAACTTCAGGGGCATAAAGTAATGTAGAACCGGCATTTATACCTGGCATGACCAGATCCAGGCGCTCCAGGCCTTCTATGATATCGGTAACAATTCTGTGAGGAAGTGCCATTGAAATATCCCCCGGGGTTACATCTGTTAGAGAGGGTGTAATTAAGGACTTTTTTATTCGCGACCATGTGCTGCGTCTGCCCTTTTTTAGGTCTGCCAGACGCTGAATTATAGGTTTTCCGCCTCCTATTGTTGAGGCCAGTTGAGCAATTGACTGCGCGTACTGGATTGAGTTCTCTACCGGTTCTGTTAAGTTAACTTCGACTACAAAAGCAAAATTGGAATTTGGTGATTTGTGGTCAGAATTGGAATGTCCGTTAACGCATACGTAATTTTGATATGATTCGGTGGCGACCAAGCCATTAGGACAGCTGCAAAAGGTGCGCACTATATCGTCGTAGGTGTTTGTGCGGACCTTGTAGACTATTTCATATAAAGAATCCGCATGCTTTTTCATTATTCCTGCGGGAAATTCCACACGTACGCCGACTTCAACCATGCCGTATTTATATTCTATTTTGTGTTTGTTACTAATCTCCTGTAGCCATCGTGCCATAATTCTACCGGGGCACAATAAAACTTTTTTGGAGTAAAAACTGCCTTTGTCGGTAATTAATCCCTTGTACTTACCGTTTTCAATTATCAAGTCCTCTACTTTCGTGTTGGTAATAATGTCAACTTTTTTAGCTTCTAAATAATCCTGGATTTTTTTAATAACATTTTTTAAATTATCAGTGCCAACATGCTTGGCCTTGCGAACTATTAACTCGATTTCATACCTTTGGGCCTGCGATTCAAATTCTTCAACCACTTCGGGGTTTTTGGGAAACGTTTCGGCATTAACGCCAAAATCATTGAATATTACCTCAACTTTATCCAAAATAGTTTGATATTCGTCAGGCGTGATAACGTCGAAAGCCCGTTCATGTGATAATTTCGGGGTAAAATGCAATTTGCCATCCGAGTATGTACCGGCACCCCCGAAGCCGCTCATAACATCTTTTGAGGTTCGTTTTTCAACCCGGTTACCCATATCTATTAAACCTATTTTTAGTTTGGGATTTTTATTTACAAGTTCATAGCAAGCAAACATGCCCGCTGGACCCGCGCCTACTATTAATAAGTCATACTCTTTTGGTTCCGGCACGTACCTAATATTAACTTAAAACTTTAGAATGATAAAGAGATTTTACAGGTTCAAAAGATATTCTATGAAGCGGACATGGGCCGTACTTTTTGAGAGCGGCTATATGCTCTGCTGTACCATAACCCTTATGTTTATCAAATCCATAGTCTGGATAATTATTGTGTTCATCGCGCATTAAGGCATCCCTGTACACCTTTGCAATAATTGAAGCAGCTGCCACCGACATACTTAGAGTGTCTCCCTTGGGTAAATTAGTCTGTAAGTACGGAACTATTTTTAGGATTGGAAAATTATCAGTAATAATGTAATCGGCCTTGATATGAAGCTCAGAAACGGCCTTAAAAAACGCGTATTGCGTAATTTGGGATATACCTTTTGCGTCTATTTCATTATTAGATACTTCCACTATTTTATAACTGATAGCCTTGGATTTAATAAAGGTTTCAAGAGATTCTCGGGCCTTTTGAGTAAGTTTTTTTGAATCGTTTATCTTGCTATATGATACGACGTCGTTATTCGTAAACCCTTCTATTTTTTCATATTCAAGTAATTCTTTTATGTTTAGTATTACTGCAGCTACAACCATTGGACCGGCCAATGGGCCCCTACCCACTTCATCGATGCCCGCTATATATTTGTATCCTTTTAATAACGCTTCTTTTTCAAACTTTAATAACGGAAACACGATTTGAGTATATATAAAACGTAGGACGAAAGCTAATATTATTCTGACGATTCGGGTTCAAACTCTTCTTCAATAATTTCAACCGATGTAACGCGGTCTCCTTTATCAAGTTTCATAAGGCGCACACCTTGGGTAGCACGACCAAGATTTGGTATTTGAGTAGAATTTAGACGCAAAACCTTACCGGTTCCCGTAGCTATAAGAATATCCGGAGTAGAACCTTTTTTTAGCGCTTTAGCTGTAACGAGGTTGCCGGTTTTTTCGGTCAATTTATGCGTCATCATACCTGAGCCTCCTCTGTTCTGTGATTTATATTCGCTAAGATTGGTTTTTTTACCGTAACCATCTTCCGCGACCGTAAGTAAAGCTGTTCCTGTTTCACCTTCTTTTATAATTACGGTGCCGACAACGTAATCATCTTTTTTGGAAAGTCTTATACCTGTCACACCGCCAGCGGTTCGACCCATAGGTCTCACATCATGCTCAGTAAATCGGATTGATTGTCCGGCGGAAGTGGTTATTAATACCTCATCCTTGCCTTCAGTTATTCCCGCAAATATTAATGAGTCTCCGGTTTCCAGGTTGATAGCTTGTATTCCGGACGTTCGGATGTTCTCAAATTGGTCCATCGAGGTTTTCTTTACGGTTCCTTTTTTAGTTACTAAGAAGACAAAGCCACTTTTGTTTGACAGTTCTTCCGGACTCATAGTTAAGAAGGTTTGCATTTGCTCGTCCTGTCTAATGCTTAAAAAGTTTACCAAAGGAGTACCTTTTGCGTTTCTTTGGGTCTCCGGTACTTCCCAGATACGCATTTTATAAACCTTACCGGTATTGGTAAAGAAAAATACCCAATCATGCGTATTACATGTCCTGATCAGGACTACCGAGTCTTCATCTTTAAGTTGCTGTCCCGTTACGCCTTTTCCTCCCCTGCCCTGCTTTCTGTATGCATCTTCTTTAAGCCGTTTAATGTAACCGCTTTCGGAAATAGATATGATACAGGTTTCATTTACAATCAAATCCTCATCCGATAACTCCCCTACTTTACCTTTTATTACTTTTGTTTTTCTGGGATCAGCGTATTTTTCTTTGATTACTTTTAGCTCATCCTTTATGGTAGCTAATATTTTGATCGGTGAGGCCAGTAATTCTTCGTATCCTTTAATAGTTAATTGGATCTGTTTCAGTTCATCTTCAATTTTCTGTCTTTCTAAGGCGGCTAAGCGTCTTAACTGCATATCTAATATAGCCTGTGCCTGAAGATCGGATAAATCGAAGTTCTTCATTAAACCGGCTTTAGCCGCGTCGGCATCTTTGCTGGCTCTGATAAGTTTTATAACCTCATCCAAATGATCTAAGGCTATCTTTAAACCTAAAAGTATGTGCTCTCGTTCCCGGGCTCTCTTGAGTAAATAAATAGTTCTTCTTACGATAATTTTTTGTCTGTGCTTAACAAACTCCTCCAAAATTACTTTCAAGGTCATTAGTTTTGGTTCGTTATCCAAAAGCGCGACACAATTAGCATTAAATGTATTTTGCAACGGTGTGTATTTATAAAGCTGATTTTCAACTTTTTTGGCTACGGCATCTTTTTTCAGCTCTATTACAATACGCATACCCTGTTTATTCGATTCATCTCTCAGATCGGATATTCCCTCAATACGTTTGTCTTTAACCAAATCCGCTATTTTTGCTATTAATGTTGCTTTATAGACTTGGTACGGAATTTCAGTAACGATAATTCGGTTTCTGCCGTTTTTCAGTTCTTCAATTTCCAAACGTGCTCTCGTAACTATTCTGCCTTTACCTGTGGCATACATTTGTATAATTTCTTTTTGATCGTAGATAATTCCACCGGTCGGAAAATCAGGACCTTTTATAAACTGGACCAGGTCCTCTACCGTGGCACTGGATGAAAAGTCTGTTTTTGCTATTTGAACAGCATCTGCTTTTTTAGGTGCTTCGCCAATGCTGTCTGCCTTTTCAATCATGAACATTAAGCCGTCTACAAGTTCTCCAAGATTATGCGGAGGAATATTTGTAGCCATACCAACCGCAATACCGGCTACACCATTAAGCAACAAATTCGGAGTTTGTGACGGTAATATTCGTGGTTCGTAGTTTTGTAAATCGTTTAATTCGAAATCAACAGTGTCCTTTTCTATATCGGCATACAATTCCTCGGCAATTTTACTCATTTTGCATTCGGTGTATCTCATAGCTGCCGGAGGATCATCATCAATTGAGCCAAAATTACCTTGAGGAAGTATTAATGGGTATCTTAGAGTAAAATCCTGACCCATTCGGACTAAAGAGTCATAAATAGCAACATCTCCATGTGGATGGTATTTACTCATAACACCGCCAACGACTGTGGCGCTTTTGTGAAACTTCCCGCTTGGTACCATGTTATTTTCTTGCATTGAGTATATGATTCTTCGTTGTACCGGTTTAAGACCGTCTCGCACATCAGGTAAAGCACGGGAAACTATAACGCTCATAGCGTAATCCAGATACGACCTCTGCATTTCAGTGGTAATATCGGTTTTTATAATGTCATTTGGAGTTTCTTCTTTTGCCGTTATTTGTGTTATTTTTTCCGCCATGACTGGAATATTTTAGCAGGTTTTCGCTGTTGTTTCCACTAATAAAATGTTAAAAATCATAAATAAAAGGAAGAAGCCGGCTAACGCCGGCTTCTCCTCGAAATCTCTAATTCAAGCGAAATTAGCTTAAAGTCCCACAACAATTATGATTAAAGGCGCGATAAGTAATGCGACCATCTGAATAATCTTCATCATTGGGTTAATGGCCGGACCTGCTGTATCTTTTAACGGATCTCCGACTGTATCTCCTACTACCGCGGCCTTATGAGTATCGCTTCCTTTTCCGCCAAAGTTTCCGTCTTCGACAAATTTTTTAGCGTTATCCCAAGCTCCTCCGGTGTTGCACATAAAGAAACCCATCATGGATCCGGTTACAACTGAACTGGCTAAGAAACCCCCGAGGGCTTCTGCGCCCAATAAACCAACGGCGATAGGCATTAATAAGACTATTGCTGCAGGTATAACCAATTCTTTTTGGGCTGCTGCCGTAACAATATCTACTGTTTTACCGTAGTCGGGTTTGGCAGTGCCTTCCATAATTCCGGGAATTTCTCTGAATTGTCTTCGTACTTCTTCGACAACCGCGAAAGCAGCTCTTCCTACTGCTCCGATAAGTCTTGAGCTGAATAAGAATGGTAAGGCGCCTCCTAAAAGCATGCCTGCAAATACTTTTGGTGATGCCGCATTGATTGATGTTAAACCAGTTACTTCAAAATAAGTAACGAATAAAGCACTTGCAGCTATAACGGCGGAACCGACAGCAAAACCTTTGGTTAATGCTTTAGTTGTATTTCCGACCGCATCAAGGCTTCCGGTTACTTTAGCGGCTTTTTCACTTAAGCCTGCCATCTCGCACATACCCTGAGCATTATCGGCAATTGGTCCAAAGGTATCCATTGACATGATTATGCCTGTTGTTGCCAACATGCCCATACCCACTAACGCGATGCCATAAAAATCCAACAGTGAATAACCTGCAAGAAGAGAAACAACTACTACTATTGTAGATACAAAGGTTGATTCCATTCCTAAACCTAAGCCTGAAATAATGTTTGTACCCGCGCCGGTTTTTGAAGCCGTGGCAATTTCCACTACCGGTTGCGCACCGGGTCCTGTGTAGTATTTTGTGATAAACAACAAAGCGATCATTGCTAAAATACCCACTACTGCGGCATATCCTGCTTTAGGTTCGTTAAGCAAGTAAACGGAAAGAGCCATAAAGATAGCAACCGCAGATATTGCGGAAACTATGAAACCTCTAACTAATGGTTTTAATGGATCTTCATTGTCATCTTTAGCTTTAACAAAGAACGTACCTAGAATAGATGTCCAAGTTGCTGCTGCTCTTGCCAACAACGGAAAGACAACGCCCGCTAAACCGAACATAGATCCGCCCAAGATCATAGCTGCCACAACAGTAAGCTCATAAGATTCAAAAATATCTGCAGCCATGCCCGCGCAGTCGCCGACATTATCTCCTACGTTGTCTGCTATTACCGCAGCGTTTCTGGGATCGTCTTCCGGAATATCTTTTTCAACTTTACCTACTAAATCGGCACCAACATCGGCCGCTTTAGTAAATATACCTCCGCCTACTCTCATAAATAAAGCTAATAATGTTGCACCAAAACCATAGGCAACTAATACATCTGTTGCGTGCTTGGCAACAGCGTCCGCGCCAAATTCAATATTAGTGAAATATGAGTACATGTATATGAGAGAGACACCCATTAATCCGAGTCCGACAACTAGCATGCCGTTTACAGCACCTGCCCCGAACGCGGTTTGAAGTGCAGGATTCAGACCTTTTAATGCGTTGTTTGCAGTTCTAACGTTAGCTTTTACCGCGATCCACATTCCTAAAAAGCCGATCAAAGCACTTGAACCGGCTCCTAATAAAAACAAAACTGCTTCTTCAAAACTAAGAGCAAATCCGATAACTATGGCTAATACGCCCATAATCGGGAATACAACTCTAAATTGCCTTGTAAGGTATGCCATTGCCCCTTCGCGTACGGCCTTGGCAATTTCCTGTAATTTGTCACTTCCTTCGTTTTCGCTAATTACTCTTTTTGTTAAGTAAGCGGCATAACCCAACGCCACCAAAGCTGTAATTGGAGCGAAAAACAAAGCTACTAATTGTATATCCATTCGTTACTACCTCCCAATAAACGAAAACTCCCAGTTATTCCCTGGAGTCTTCTCCTTTCGCGGAAAAACCCGCTAATAAAAATAAATAAAAAATGCCAAACGGCATCTACGAAGATTATACAGAGATAAACAGGCTACGCAAGGCGTATCTAAAGCCATTTATGTTTTTGAGTAAGAGTATAATCCTGTGTTTTTTGTGGTTTTATGGTCTTTCGTTTTGGTTTATTCTTAATTTTTACTGAAATGTTGTGAATTTCTTCGAGTAGGTTTTTGATCTTACCTGTGTAGAATAACTCTCTTTCTAACCAATAGTCGTACTGCGCGTTTTCGCGTAAATCATCATTACCTTCGGCTGCGAAGCCTTTTTCAAGAATAGCGAGATCCCGTTCGTTTTGAAATTTTTTTACCTGTGATCGTAGTTCGTCTAGTTTTTCTTCCGGAGACATTCAGTTATTATACCGCGTCTACATAATATCCAAATTGGCTTGTTTAGCGTGTGTCGTAATAAAACGCTTGCGTGGAGCCACTTCTTCTCCCATTAGCATTGTAAACACTTCGTCCGCTTTGGCGCTGTCCTCGATAGTTATTTGTTTTAAGCGTCTGGTTTTTGGATCCATTGTTGTTTCCCAAAGCTCTTCAGCATTCATTTCACCCAACCCTTTAAATCGTTGAATAACGGCTTTATCCCCTGCGGGTGTTTTTAAGAACGCTTCGCGTTCCGCGTCATCAAATAGATATCTCTTTTCTTTATTCCATATAGCTTTATACAAGGGTGGTACAGCTTCATAGACGTGTCCGCTTTTTACCAATTCAGGCATGTGTCTATAAAAGAACGTCATATACAAAGTGTTTATGTGCATCCCGTCCGCGTCAGCATCTGCCATAATGATAATTTTTCCGTACCTCAGTTTTGTAGCTTCGTATTGTTCCCCTATTCCTGCGCCAATTGCCACTATTAGGGATTTAAACTTATCTGAATCAACGATTTTATCTAATCTGGCTCTTTCTGTATTTAAAACTTTACCGAATATGGGCAATATAGCCTGAGTTTCACGACTGCGTCCTTGTTTTGCTGAACCGCCTGCTGAATCTCCCTCTACAATAAACAATTCTGTTTTAGTAATATCTTTTTCAGAACAATCGGCGAGTTTACCAGGCAATACTCCCCCACCCTCCAACGCTGTCTTTCTGATAACCGTATCTCTTGCTGCTTTAGCTGCCATTCGGGCTTTAAGTGTTAAAACATTTTTCTCTACTATCGCGTAAGCATCCTTAGGATTTTCTTCCAAAAACGTTTCCAAACCTTCCTTAACTACCACCTCTACGGCTTGTCTGACGTTTGTATTGCCGAGTTTTGCTTTAGTTTGTCCTTCAAATTGTAATGATCCGGAATCTAGCTTTACCGAAACAATCGCGGTCAAACCTTCTCTTAAATCTTCTCCGCCCAAATTAGGATCTTTTTCCTTAAGCAGATTGTTTTTTCTCGCGTAATCGTTAACCGATCTGGTAAGCGCGGATTTAAACCCTGTTAAGTGAGTTCCGCCCTCTGAGTTTTTTAAATGGTTTGCAAAACAAATTACATTCTCTGTAAAAGAGTCGTTATATTGTAACGATGCCTCTACATGTACGTCATCGTATTCTCTGGAAATATAGAAAATATTACTATTAACAACTTTTTTGTTGCGATTTAAATTGGCAAGATAAGCTTTAATTCCGCCTTCAAAATAATATGCGTAGTTAAAGTTGGCCCGATGATCACAAATCTCAAACTTTATGCCCCCTGTTAAATACGCATATTCTCTAAGTTGATTTACAAAAAATTTAATATCAAAATCTATTGTCTCAAATATTGAATTGTCGGGTAGAAACTGAACTATTGTTCCGGATTCCGCATTCCAATTTTCTAAATCAAGACTGAATTTGGCATCACGTAGTTTCGTAACTGGTTTTTTTGGATCAAGTTTTTCTACCGGTCGTATGACTTTTCCCCCATCCTGGTATTCCTGAATAACCATTTCCGGGCCACGCTTAACTATTACCCGCATCCACTTTGATAGGGCGTTTACAACCGAAGAACCTACGCCGTGCAGACCACTGGATACTTTGTATCCGCCGCCGCCAAACTTTCCGCCTGCGTGAAGTTTTGTGTAAACAAGTTCCAATGCGGAAACACCGTAATCTTTTTTAATTTCGTAAGGGACACCTCGTCCATTATCAAAAACAGCAACAGATCCGTCCTCAAAAATTTCTAACTTAATATGAGTTGCGAATCCGGCCATGGCTTCATCCATAGAATTGTTTACTATTTCGGTTACCAAATGATGCAGACCTTCCTGTCCGGTAGAACCGATATACATTCCAGGACGTTTACGTACAGGTTCTAAGCCTTCAAGTACCTGTATTTGATCTGCACTATATTCATTTATTTGTTTAGATGATGCCATGACGTATAGATTCTATAGGAAAGACCTTGGTTATTCAACTTGACAACTAAATATTCATAAACAATTCTTCCAGAGCAAGCCTCGCAGTTACGTTGGTGTTATCCAAATCAATAATCCTGTTTGATATTTTTTCCAATTTTTTTGCCAAAACCCGGGAGTTTTGTATTTCCTTTGTATTAATTAGTTCCAAAGCAAGGTTGTTAAGGTAATTGATGATAGTTTGTTTATCTTCTTTGGCCAATTCTTCGGCGAGCGCAAGGCGTTCCCCTACCGACATATTTAATATGTTATTTTCAGTGTCAGGTTTCGAAACATTTGTATCATCGCGAAAAACCAGCTTCCTGCACCTGGAATTTATAGTATCTAGCAATGCTCCGGTGGAACGGGAAATCAAAAAAATCAGAGCCTGTTCGGGAGGTTCTTCCAGTGTTTTCAACAATGAATTTTGAGCTTCATCCGTTAACTTATCCGCATTAAATATAAATAGAATACGATTTTTTTCCTGAAACGGTCTTTCCGCCAGAAATTTTATAGCCTGCTTTACAACCGCGATACCTATACTTTTTTTATCTTCTTCTAAATCAATTGAGATTAAATCCGGATTGTCTTCAGGTCTGTTATGAAAATTGTAATCATGTCCCGATGTCAGCTTTAATATCGTCTCTATGCTCGGTTTGTTTTGGGATTTATTTACTATTATGTAGGCTCCGTTCATAGACATAGTATACATAATATTGTTGTAGCGAGTTCATCCTGCTATCATTATTGTAATCTGCCCTATGATTAGCCTAGATACAGTAAAAACAGTTGCCGATATTTTGTTCGAAAAAAAGCTGATAAGCTCCGATCAGCTGGCTGCAATTAAATTCGAACACGTTAATACAGGTAAAAGTGTTGAACAAATTGTAAAAGAACGTGGTTACGTTGGTGCCGAAGACTATGCAATGGCTTTTGGTGAAACTTATGGAATTAGTTATGTAAATGTTAATCCTCATCAAATAGACCCCAACTTAATGGATCTAGTTCCGCTTACGGTCGCGAGAAAATATCACATTGTTCCTTTTGAATTAAAAGAAAATAGATTAAGTCTCGCAATGGCGGACCCCTTTGATTTACAAACAATTGATTTTGTTGAACGCAAGACCGGATATAAAGTAAGTCCATTTATTGCAACAGAAAAAATTATTGAGAAGGCTTTAGAAGAGCAAAAAGGAAAAGAGTTAAGTGAAGAAATTTCTGCAGCACTGGATGAACTATCTCAAACTACATTAAAAATTGAAGAAAGTAATCAGGAAATTACGGATGCAACTATTAGGGATGCTCCAATTGCCCGTATTGTGGGTATGATTTTAGAGACCGCAGTTAAAACCGGAGCGTCCGATATTCACTTGGAGCCGGGCGAAGATAAATCGAGACTACGTTACAGAATTGACGGTGTTTTAGAAGAAAAAAGAACATTACCAAAAGAAATGCATGATTCAGTTATTGCGCGTATCAAAATCTTAGCCAAAATGAAGATTGATGAAAAACGTATACCTCAGGATGGCCGTTTTAAGGTTGAAGTCGGAAACACACAGACTGACTTAAGAGTCTCTACTCTACCCACAATATACGGTGAGAAAGTTGTTATACGTTTGTTAAAAGAAGAAGGAACTGTATACACGTTTAGAGATTTAGGTATGCGGGGATATACGTTAAAAAGATTCGAGGAAGTTTTGCTTCGACCCAACGGTATGATTCTGGTTACAGGACCTACGGGTTCAGGTAAAACAGTAACTTTGGCTTCGGCCCTGCAAAAGTTGAATACTATCAGAGTTAATATTGTTACGCTTGAAGATCCGGTTGAAATACGTGTTGCCGGTGTAAATCAGGTTCAAGTGAACCCTCAGGCAGGACTAACCTTTGCGAATGGTTTGCGTTCGTTCCTGCGTCAAGATCCGAACATTATAATGGTAGGAGAAATTCGAGATGCTGAAACTGCTGAGTTGGGCGTACACGCGGCCTTGACAGGCCACCTGGTCCTTTCAACTTTGCACACAAATTCAGCTTCTGGTGCCCTACCCCGTTTGTTGGACATGCATATTGAAGGCTTTTTGTTGGCATCCACATTAAACGCTGTTTTGGCGCAACGTCTTATCAGACGTATTTGCGTTGATTGTAAGGAAGAAATTGAAGTCCCCGAGGAAGTTAAGGATCAACTTTTAGAAGTCTTGAATCAGATAGAATCCAATAAGGTGTTAATGCTCAAAGATTCTGAAGTTGCAAAATCCGTTAAGGCTATAGATAAGAACAAAATTAAACTCTATAAAGGAAAAGGATGCCCCAAATGCGGTAACACTGGTTATAGAGGTAGAATCGGAATGTTCGAACTTCTAACCATGTCAGACGAGATTGCCCGAGCAATTTTAGAAAACAGTCCCGCCAGTTCCATTGATCAGATATCTAGAGACCAGGGAATGATTACCCTAACCCAGGATGGTTATTTAAGGGTTTTAGAAGGTCATACAACCTTGGAAGAAGTAATGAGGGTTTCGGACTAATATGAAATTAAACGCCACCGAAATTTTAGAAAAAACTTTAAGTCTTAAAGCGTCAGATCTTCACTTAATGGTTGGCGCGAAACCGGCGGTAAGAATAAACACTGCTCTATCAACTTTGGAAGAATTTCCGATTCTGATGGTGGACGATATTGAACTCGTTTTGTCCCAAATTTTAGATCAGGATCAACGTCAGATATTGGAAGTTAATAAGGAATTGGATTTTTCGGTGTCGCTGGGCAATAAAGCACGATTCAGGGTAAATGCGTTTTACCAAAAAGGTTATCCTTCGGTGGCTTTACGTTTGATCCCTACCGTAATTCCCAGTTTAGCCGAGTTGAATTTACCCGATGTTATCAGCCAGCTGTGCGAGTTACGACAGGGTTTAGTACTTGTGGTAGGTCCTACAGGACAAGGTAAATCTACGACTATAGCTTCTATGATAGATAGAATAAACTCCACCCGTGCCGAACACATCGTAACCATTGAAGACCCAATTGAATACGTATTTACAAATAAAATGTCGATTATTGAACAACGTGAAATGTATTTAGATACACACTCTTGGGATATTGCGTTACGTTCCGCGTTACGTCAGGATCCGAATATCGTGTTTGTTGGCGAAATGCGCGACATGGAAACGATTTCTGCCGCACTTCAAATATCAGAGACAGGCCATTTGGTGTTTGCAACGCTGCACACAAATTCAGCTTCTCAGACTGTTGAACGTATAATCGCCTCTTTTCCTGAAAGCAAACGCTCGGAAGTTCGTGTTCAGCTCGCCCAAGTTATTGAAGTGGTATTGTCTCAACGTTTACTACCTTCAGA